>JAZQEQ010000259.1:0-8240 GCA_045539055.1 Oscillospiraceae bacterium
GAATATCAGCATGAAGCTCAGCCGAACAGCAAGACCTTTTTTGATCTCGAAGCAGGCGGAGTTGATCTTGTGTTCAAGCTGAATTTCCAGGGAACACTTCTTCCCACACAGGTCTTCGCAAAGGACCTGACCGAAAAGAAGGGCGGCTGTATCCTCAACATTTCCTCGATGAACGCATATACTCCTCTGACAAAGATACCTGCATATTCCGCTGCAAAGGCGGCTGTATCAAACTTTACCCAGTGGCTTGCAACACATTTCGCAGGCACGGGTATCAGATGCAATGCGATCGCTCCCGGCTTCCTTGTTTCCGCACAGAACAGAGCGCTCCTGTTCAATGATGACGGAACTCCCACAGCGCGTTCCGCAAAGATACTTAACGGCACACCTACAAATCGTTATGTGGATGCGTCGGAGCTTATCGGAGCAACGCTGTTCCTGTGCGATGACCGCAGCGCTTCCGCTATAACAGGTGTGGTCCTCCCCGTTGACGCAGGCTTCTCTGCTTACTCGGGCGTATAATACAGGAGGCTCAGAATGATGACAGTACTTGAAAGACTTGCACGAGCCATCGTTGTTCCTGTCGTTGTGATAGATGATGCTAAGGACGCTGTCCCCACTGCAAAAGCACTGGCAGCAGGCGGTGTGGATGTTATGGAGATCACTTTCCGTACATCCGCAGCGGCGCAGGCAATCAAAGAGGTGGCGGAAAACTGTCCTGATATGCTGGTAGGTGCAGGAACAATACTTGATATCGATCAGTGTAAGTTGGCGGTGGAGATGGGCGCAAAGTTTATCGTGTCGCCCGGCTATAATGCAGAAGTCGTCGACTGGTGCATCGAACATGATATTCCCGTTACCCCCGGCTGTGTTACTCCGACTGAAGTAATGGCAGCAGTAAACAAGGAGCTTAAGGTCGTCAAGTTTTTCCCTGCCAACATATACGGAGGGCTGAATGCGATCAAAAACCTTTCTGCTCTTTTTGCGGGCGTGAAATTCATGCCGACAGGTGGCATAAACACTTCTAATATAAAGGAATATACCGATATGCCGTTTATCCATGCAGTGGGTGGCTCTTGGGTATGCCCGAGAAATGACATAGCGGCAGGCAATTTCGAGAATATAACAAAGCTCTGTGCCGAAGCACGTTCAGCGGCAAGGGGCGAGTGCTGACACAGCTGAGAGGAGCTATATCATGTCAAGAATAATTACATTCGGTGAGCTTATGCTGCGACTGCAGCCTTATAATTACGAGCGTTTCGTTCAGTGCGATCATGTGCAGTTTTCCTTTGGCGGCGGTGAGGCGAATGTCGCTGTGTCGCTGGCGAATTACGGCATGGATGCAGCGTTCGTGACAAAACTCCCTGCACATTCCATCGGTCAGGCTGCGGTAAACAGCCTAAGACGTTATGGTGTTGACACCTCACTTATAGTACGCGGCGGTGAGCGCGTGGGTATATACTTCAACGAAAAGGGTGCGTCACAGCGTGGCTCGGTATGTATATACGACCGTGCAGGCTCTGCTATCCAGCTTGCATCGGCAGAGGATTTTGACTGGAACAATATCTTTGACGGTGCGGATTGGTTCCATTTTACAGGAATCACACCCGCACTCGGTGATAATGTCGCTGAGATATGCCGTCAGGCGTGCATCGCAGCAAAGGCGCGTGGTATAAAGATATCCTGCGACCTTAATTACAGAGGAAAGCTCTGGACAAGAGAGCACGCGCGGAAAGTGATGACAGAGCTGTGTCAGTATGTTGATATCTGCATCGCAAACGAAGAGGATGCAAAGGATGTGTTCGGTATCGAAGCGGATGCAACGGATATATACGGCGGTGTCATTGACCGTGATGGTTACAAATCTGTGGCAAAGCAGCTTGCTGAAAGCTTCGGTTTTGAGATGGTAGCGATAACTCTGAGAGAAAGCCGTTCTGCGTCTGACAACGGCTGGAGTGCCATGCTCTATAATGCAAGCAAGGATGAGTATTGCTTCTCAAAAAAGTACGATCTTCATATCGTTGACAGAGTAGGCGGCGGTGATTCTTTTGGCGGTGGATTGATTTATTCTTTGCTGAACGGCAAGGATACGCAGTCTGCAGTGGAATTTGCGGTGGCTGCATCTGCGCTGAAGCATTCCGTTGAAGGAGATTACAATATGGTCACTGTTGCGGAAGTAGAAAAGCTTGCAGACGGTGACGGAAGCGGAAGAATACAAAGATAACAACATGGCAGATATATTCCTCCAACATCTGCAAATATAAAAAACAGCGGAGAAAGTGAAATTTCTCCGCTGTTCTTTCTGTTATAGGCAGGATATCTGCCCGAAGCTGTCAGCGATTTGTACGGCTGTGCTTTGGCGGATGTCCGAAATATCTGTTATAAGCCCTGTAAAATACAGAATAATCCTTGAATCCGCAGCTTTCAGCCGCTTCCTGTGCGGAAATGCCGTTTTTCAGCAGCTCCTTTGCAATGGTGAGCCGCTTTTTCGTTATATAGTCCCATGGCGCGGCACCTGTAGCCTGTCTGAACACACGATTGAACTGCGAAGTGCTGATATAAAAATGCTCTGCCAGCTTCGGAACGGAAATATCCTCCGTAAGGTGATCGTTCACATACAACACGATACGTTGAGCATTACTTTGCTGCTTGTGTTTCATTTTTGCATTTTCGCCCCATGCACGGTTTATCATATCAAGCAGCGTTATAAGATGCGTGTTTATTGTGAGCCTTTTGCCGTAATCGTCATTATCGCTGCACATTTCGGAAAACAGCTTTTTGACTAACAACATATCCATTTCAGAGGAGCTGAACATATTGTTCTTTCCAAGCGGACGTTCAGAAAAGGCTTTTGTCAACCACCCGTCGGGGTCGATAGAGCTTGCAAAAGAGAGCGGAAAATTTATCGCATAGCGCTCATAGGTGCTGTGCCCTGCTATTTTCGGAGCATGAGCCTCCGCAGGACGCATTATCATAAGGCTGTTTTCAGAAAGCGGATATTTCGAGCCTTCCACAAGATATTCTACATCACCTGAAACGAAAAAATATATCTCACATCGGTCGTGTATGTGCATAGTAAAGTCTTTTTCGTCAGGCTCATCATCTATGGCGTGACGAATATATACTTCCCCGAAGCTGTATTCATTGAGCATGATATCACCTCTGCATACAGTATAACACATATTGCGCGAATTTGCAATATATTGTATTCAAATGACAATGGAAATGTCAAAACATCCATGGTAAAATTGAATCAAGAAATAAAACGGAGGTATCCCTTATGAACTTCAGACTCGCAGCATTTGCCGACGAAGCAGACGGCAGAATTTCAGAGCAGATAAAAGCAATGACCGAAAACGGCATTGAATATCTCGAAATAAGAGGTGTTGACGGACAGAATATTTCCGAAATAACACTACAGAAAGCGCAGGAAGTCCGCAGACAGCTTGACGATGCAGGACTCGCTGTATGGTCGCTCGGCTCGCCTTATGGCAAAACAGGCATGGGCGACGGCTTTGACGCACACCTCGAATCCTTCAGGCGCGGACTTGAGATCGCGGATATCCTCGGCGCAAAACACATCAGAATGTTCAGCTTCTATGTTCCGTCGGATGACGCGGCACGTTACAAGGACGAGGTCTTCAGAAGGCTCAGCTGCTTTATCGAGGCGGCCAAGAACAGCGATGTTATCCTCTGTCACGAGAACGAAAAGGGCATATACGGCGACATCGCAGACCGCTGTGCAGAGATACATAAGGAGTTCCCTTCGCTGAAGGCGGTCTTCGATCCCGCAAACTTCATACAGTGCGGTCAGGATACGAAGGCGGCATGGGATATGCTCAGCCCTTATGTTGAATATATGCACATCAAGGACGCGCTGTCAGACGGCTCGGTAGTACCCGCAGGCAAGGGCATCGGAAACCTCCCTTACCTGCTGGAAAACTACAAGGGCAGCGTTCTGACACTTGAGCCGCACCTGTCCGTGTTCGACGGCTTTGACAAGCTTGAAGCAAGCGAAAAGACGAAGATGGGTTACTGCTACCCCTCGTCAAGAGCTGCATTCGATGCGGCTGTAAACGCACTTAAGGAACTGATTTAAAGGAGAAAACGTTATGAATAAGATAAGACTTGGTATAGTAGGTTTAGGAAACATGGGAAGCGGTCATTTCTACAATGTTTTCGGCGGCAAGTGCCCGTCTGTGGAGATCACCGCAGTGTGCGATATCGTTCCCGAAAAGATGGACAAGGCAAAGGAGCATCCCGAGGTCGCCTGCTTTACAGACTACATCGAAATGCTTGACAGCGGACTTGTTGATGCGGTGCTGATAGCTGTGCCTCATTACGACCACCCCACCGTTGCAAAGGAGTGCTTCAGGAGAAGCATCCACGTCCTGACCGAGAAGCCCGCAGGCGTTTATGCGCGTCAGGTGCGCGAGATGAACGAGGCGGCTGAAAAGAGCGGCGTCAAGTTCGGCATCATGTTCAATCAGCGCACAAACCCCATGTTTGCAAAGGCGCGCGAGATAGTTCAGAGCGGCGAGCTTGGTGAGCTCAAGAGAATGGTGTGGATAATCACCAACTGGTACCGCACACAGGCTTACTATGACTGCGGTACATGGCGCGCAACATGGAACGGCGAGGGCGGCGGAGTACTGCTCAATCAGGCACCCCACAACCTCGACCTGTGGCAGTGGATATTCGGTATGCCGAAGCGCGTGAGAGCATTCTGCGAGTTCGGCAAGTACCACAACATCGATGTCGAGGATGATGTTACTATCTTCGGCGAGTACGAAAACGGCGCTACCGCCACATTCATCACCACAACAGGCGATGCCTGCGGCACGAACCGTCTTGAGATCACAGGCGACAAGGGCAAGATAGTTGTCGAGCACGGCAAGCTGTGCCACTGGAAGCTGGACGTTCCCGAGCGTGAGTTCTGCTTTACATCCAAGGAGGGCTTTGCTACTCCCTCCAACACCTACGAGGAATTTACCGCGCCCGAGCCCGAGGGACACCCCGAGGTGCTTGAGGCATTCGCGCAGTCTATCCTGAACGGAACTCCCATGATAGCCGAGGGCAAGGAGGGTCTTAACTCCCTGTCCATCTCCAACGCGGCTTATATCTCCACTTGGACGAACGACTGGGCTGAGATACCCACAGACGAGGCGCTGTTTGAAAAGCATCTCGGAGAGCTTTGCAGAAACGAGAAGAGCTCAAAAAAATAATATCCGCTCATGGAGAGAGCATAGAAAAGCTCCGTGAGCGGTGGAAGGTCAGATGGTGATACTGACGACGGATGACAGAAAATTTTCCTTGACATTTCTGAAATAATGATGTATAATACAGTTACAATTTAACAGACGGGAGCTTGTGTTACAGGCTGAGAGGGAGATGTGATCTCCGACCGATAACCTGATTTGGATAATGCCAACGTAGGGACGACTGTAATGCATTGACGCTTACACGTCGGTGCAGGAATATATGCACAACTGGAGCTATCGAGATCGGTAGCTCCTTTTTTTGTTGCCAAAAAGGAGGAACATCATGTACAAAACGCAAATGGAAGCGGCGAGAAAAGGTATCATCACCAAGGAGATGGAGGCTGTTGCGAAAAAGGAATACCGCACAGCGGAGGAGATACGGGAGCTTGTCGCAAGGGGACAGGTCGCTATCTGCGCAAACCGGCTACACAAGTGCATCGAGCCGAACGGCGTAGGCTCAATGCTACGCACGAAGATCAATGTAAATCTCGGCGTTTCGAGGGACTGCAAGGACTACGACATCGAAACGGAAAAGGTGATGGCGGCGGTGGATATGGGAGCAGAAGCGATCATGGACCTGTCGTCCCACGGAAACACTCAGCCTTTCAGACAGAAGCTTGTCAGGGAGTGTCCTGCAATGATAGGCACAGTTCCTGTTTACGACAGCGTTATCCACTATCAGCGTGACCTCGCAACGCTCACCGCAAAGGACTTCATAGACGTTGTAAGGCTCCACGCAGAGGACGGAGTAGACTTTGTTACGCTCCACTGCGGAATTACACGCAAGACTATCCAGCAGATAAAGCAGCACAAGCGCAAGATGAACATCGTATCCCGTGGTGGCTCGCTGGTGTTTGCATGGATGAGTATGACGGGTAATGAAAATCCGTTTTACGAGTATTTTGACGAGATACTGGATATCTGTCGTGAGTATGATGTGACTATCTCCCTCGGTGACGCCTGCCGTCCCGGTTGTCTTGCCGACGCAAGCGATGTCTGTCAGATCGAAGAGCTGGTGCGGCTTGGTGAGCTGACAAAGCGTGCGTGGGCAAAGGATGTTCAGGTGATGATCGAAGGACCCGGACATATGCCCCTTGACCAGATAGCCGCAAACATGAAGATACAGCAGACGATCTGCATGGGTGCGCCGTTTTATGTTCTGGGTCCACTGGTTACGGATATCGCCCCCGGCTATGACCATATCACCTCTGCTATCGGCGGAGCTGTTGCGGCGATGAACGGTGCGGCATTCCTCTGCTATGTGACCCCTGCGGAGCATCTTGCGCTCCCGAATGTAGAGGACGTAAAACAAGGCATTATCGCATCTAAAATAGCCGCTCACGCCGCTGACATTGCAAAGCACATTCCCCATGCAATGGATATCGACAACGAGATGGCTGACGCACGCAGAACTTTCGACTGGGACAAGCAGTGGGAGTGCTCCATTGACCCCGACACCGCAAAAAAGATACGCGATGACAGAAAGCCTGAGATCGAAGAAAGCTGCTCGATGTGCGGTAAATTCTGCGCCGTAAGAAGCATGAACAAGGCTCTTGAGGGCGAGTATATCGACATTTTGTGAGGTGAAAATATGGTAAAAATAAATGGCAATAAACTTGACATCGCAGGCAGAACAGTAGCAGAGTACCTTTCGGATAACGGCTTTGATGTAAAGCGTGTTGCAGTGGAGCTTAACGGAGATATCCTGCCGAAGGCTCAGTACGACAGCACAGCTCTTCAGGACGGCGACAGTGTTGAGGTCGTGAGCTTTGTTGGGGGCGGCTGATATGACGGAGCAAGAATGGCTGAATATATTGAAACAGCGACACGGCGCGGAGCTGCAAAGAAGATTTTCAGCGGCTTCTGTGGCGGTATGCGGTCTGGGAGGTCTAGGCTCAAATGTGGCGATATCGCTCGCAAGAGCAGGTGTAGGAAAGCTCCACCTCATCGACTTCGACAGGGTGGATATCTCGAATCTGCACCGTCAGCAGTACGCCGTTTCACAGCTCGGAATGCACAAGGCCGAGGCTATGAAACAGATACTTTCCGAGATCAACCCCTACTGCGAAGTAGTGACGGATACAGTACGGCTGAACGATGAAAACCTCTCGCTTATCGCTGATTGCGATATCATCTGCGAGTGCTTTGACAATGCGGAGTGCAAGGCGATGCTCGTGAACGGAGTCTCTGAGTGCTACCCCGAAAAGCACATAGTTGCGGCATCGGGAATGTCGGGGCTTCACACAGGCAACACGATTCAGACGAAAAGGCTAGGCAGACGGCTGTACATCTGCGGCGACGGAATGAGCGATGTTTCAGACGACGGCACGCTTTTTGCCCCACGCGTAATGTTATGCGCCGCACATCAGGCGAATACAGTTCTGCGAATTATCGCAGGAGAATTTGAAGTATAAGGAGAACAGAAATGAACAACGACAAACTTATTTTAGGCGGACGCGAATTCAACTCGCGCTTTATCCTCGGCTCGGGAAAGTATTCTCTCAACCTCATTGAAGCGGCTGTTCGTGACGCAGGTGCAGAGATCATCACACTTGCGGTGCGCCGTGCGAATACTAAGGAGCAGGAAAATATCCTGGACTACATACCAAAGGGAGTGACTCTCCTGCCGAACACCTCTGGTGCAAGAACAGCAGAGGAAGCAGTGCGTATCGCAAGGCTCGCAAGAGAGATAGGCTGCGGTGACTTTGTAAAGATAGAAATCATGAAGGACAGCAAATATCTGCTCCCCGACAATAATGAAACTATCAGGGCAACTGAAATTCTCGCAAAAGAGGGCTTTGTGGTGCTTCCGTATATGTACCCCGACCTGTATGCCGCCCGTGATCTAGTCAATGCAGGCGCGGCGGCTGTAATGCCGCTTGCGGCGCCTATAGGCTCAAATAAGGGACTTGCCACAAGGGAGTTCATTCAGATACTTGTTGACGAAATAGACCTGCCCGTTATTGTTGACGCAGGTAT
>JAZQEQ010000260.1:0-7059 GCA_045539055.1 Oscillospiraceae bacterium
TATACTACCCCTCGGGTAATCCCCATATCGGTCACTGCTATACCACAGTTGCGTGCGACTCTATCGCGCGCTTCAAGAGAATGCAGGGCTATGACGTAATGTTCCTGACAGGTACAGACGAGCACGGCGCAAAGATTCAGCAGAATGCCGAAAAGGCAGGCAAGACACCTCAGCAGTATGTTGACGAGATTGTTGAGAACTTTAAGAAGCTGTGGAGCTTCATGGGCGTAAGCTATGACCGTTATGTAAGGACCACCGACCCCTATCACATTGAGACCGTACAGAATATCGTTACAAAGCTGTACAACAAGGGGCTTATCTATAAGGGAAGCTATTCAGGCAAATACTGCGTTCCCTGCGAAAGCTTCTGGACAGAGACACAGCTGGTTGACGGCAAATGCCCTGACTGCGGCAGAGAGGTCATCGACAGCGAGGAAGAGGCATACTTCCTCAAGCTCTCCGCCTATACAGATCAGATAATCGACCTGCTGAAGAATACCGACTATCTCCGCCCCGAAAACCGTGTAAACGAGATGGTGAACAACTTTGTAAAGGACGGACTGGAGGATCTGTGTATTTCCAGAACCACAGTAAAGTGGGGCGTGCCGATTCCCTTTGATGACAAGCATACCGTATATGTATGGCTTGACGCGCTCATCAACTACATCAGCGCTCTCGGCTACGAAAATAACACTTATGATGATTTTGAGAAGTACTGGCCTGCAAATATGCACATGACCGCAAAGGAGATCGTGCGTTTCCACTCTATAGTATGGCCTGCACTGCTCATGATGCTGGATATTCCTGTTCCCAAGCGCCTTTACGGCCACGGCTGGATAACCTTCAACGGCGCAAAGATGTCCAAATCCCTCGGCAACGTTGTTGACCCGTTCATTCTGGGCGAGCGCTACGGTGTTGACGCAGTGCGTTACCAGATACTGCGCGATATGCCCTACGGCAGCGACTGCAACTTCTCCAATGAGATAATGATCGGCAGAATAAACACAGACCTCGCAAACGATCTCGGAAACCTCGTTTCCCGTACCGTTGCGATGGTTGACAAGTATTTCGGCGGAACTCTGCCCGCAGACAGACAGGCTGACGCGCTTGACGACGAACTCAAGGGTATGGCTTCGGCACTGCGCGATAAGGTTGCTCCCCTCATTGACGAGGCTCAGCTCTCCAAGGCGCTCGAGGAGATATTCAAGGTGGTTTCCCGTGCTAACAAATACATTGACGAGACTGCACCCTGGATACTCGCAAAGGACGAGGCTAACAAGACAAGACTCGCGACCGTTCTCTACAACCTGCTTGAAACAGTTCGTATCTGCTCTGGTCTGCTATTCCCGTTCATGCCTTCAACTATGCCTAAGGTATGGGAGCAGATAGGCGCCTGCGAAAATTGCACAGCTTATGATACGCTCGCGACCTTCGGCGGACTCTGCGAGACCGTTACAGTAAAGAAGGGCGACGTGCTCTTCCCCAGAATCGATATGGACAAGGAGATCGAGGAGCTTAACGCTATGCTCGCTCCCAAGCAGGAATACCGCGAGGACGAGGATCTCGACAAGGCAAACATCATCGGTATCGAGGAATTTGCAAATGTAAAGCTTCGCAGCGGCGAGATCACAGCCTGCGAGAAGATCAAGAAGGCAAAGAAGCTGCTGAAGCTTCAGGTGGACGACGGCAGAGGCAGCAGACAGATCGTTTCGGGTATCGCGACATGGTACACTCCCGAGGAGCTTATCGGCAAGAAGATCGTATTCGTTGCAAACCTCGCTCCCGCAAAGCTGTGCGGCGAGGAGAGCCAGGGTATGATACTTGCTGTTGACGCTGGCGACAACGATGTAAGAGTGCTGTTCCTCGACAATGACGTTCCCAACGGAAGCACTATCAGATAATTCAATCATGTAACGCACAAAAATTCAACTATAAAGGGGGCATGAAGCTTGGATATTTCAAGAATGGCGAATATAGCCTCGGTAAACCAGACTAATCTGACAAAATCGTCGGAGCACAGGACATCTGAAAAGAACTCCACGCTTGCCTCCGAGCATACCGACAGCTTTATAAAATCCCAGAAAGCATATACCCCCGCATACACCAAAAGCTCCGCGCAAAAGCAGAACAGCGATAACAACCTGCTTCAGCGCGAGGACGCAGAGGATAAAGTCGGCGCAATAAAGCAGGGCGAGGGCAAAACAAAGTCCGAGCTTCTGACAGAGGGCGTTCAGCATATTCTCCGCGCAATGTTCGTAAAGCAGGGCGAGGTGCTCTCGGGCACGATACCGAGTGTCGGTGCAAACCTGTATGCGGAAGAGCTTCTGTCGCAGCTCAGAAAGCTTTACGGCAGCGATGAAACACAGGAAAATGATCCGCGCTACTGGCAGGCAGAGCCTACAGCAGAACGAATGATGCTGTTCTTCGAGTGTGTATCGCTCGATGATGACAAGACGACCTTGCTTGACCGTTCGTTCAACGGCGCATTCAAGGAAACAGAGGAGCTATTCGGCGGCAGGGGCAGACTTCCCCTCGAAAGCTATGAAACAAAGGCTCTGATACAGGAAAAATATTTCAACGCAAGGGCGGCAGTTTAATCTATGGGAATTTTCGAAACACACGCACATTACCTTAAAGAGGATTTCGGCGAGGATCTCATCCCGCTGCTTGAACGTATGCCGAGCCTCGGTGTGGAGAAGATAGTTGCAGTTGGCTATGACCTTCGCTCAAGTGCAGAGGAGATAGAGCTTGCGCACAGATTTCCGTATGTCTTTGCGGCAGCAGGAGTCCACCCCGAAAACTGCTACGAGCTTCCTGAGGACTGGCTTTCGCAGCTTGAAGCAATGCTCGCGGACGAAAAGGTCTGTGCACTCGGTGAGATAGGGCTGGATTATCATTACGATAACACCGATAAGGTCGTTCAGGCAGAGGTGTTCGAACGTCAGCTCGAGCTTGCCCATAAGCTGGATATGCCTGTTATCATCCACTCGCGCGACGCGTGCGAGGACACAATGAATATTCTGAAAAATCACAGACCGCGCGGAGTTCTCCACTGCTTTTCGGGCAGCGCAGAGACCGCTGCAGAGGTAGTAAAGCTTGGAATGTACATCGGTTTTACAGGAGTGCTTACATTCAAGAACGCGAAAAAGGCTGTTGCTGCGTGCGAGGCTGTGCCGCTTGACAGACTGCTGCTCGAAACGGACTGCCCTTATATGGCGCCCGTACCGCACAGAGGCGAGCGCTGCGACAGCTCTATGATACAGTTCACAGCCGCAAAAATGGCGGAGATAAAGGGCGTTTCCACAGAGGAAATGATAGATATTGCAAGGCAGAACGCGGAAAGGCTCTTCGGAGTATGACCGATATCATTCTGCACAAGCTAACGACAAAGGAGTAAATATGGACGCGGACAGTCGAAGTACAAACACAACAGAAGTCACAGAAAAACCTAAGGAGCATAAGGTGCGCAGATTTTTTCTGGGCTGGCTCATTGCGCTGAACAAGGGAATTACAAAGCTGCTGAAAAAGGCGCTCGGCAATGACTATATGGACGTTACTGAGGACGAGGTAATGGACATGGTGGACGCGCTCGCAAAAGCCCCTAACGAGGACGGCGAGGACAACGGTATTGAGGAGGCTTCCGCGAAGATGATAAACAACATCTTCGAGTTTGACGACCTTACCGCCGAGGACGTAATGACCCACCGCACAAATATCGTAGGTGTTGAAAAGAATGTTTCACTTGACGATATCATCTACCTTGCGCTCGACAAAGGCTTCTCGAGAATTCCCGTGTATGACGGCAGCATCGACAAGATAATCGGTATAATAATCGTAAAAGACCTGTTGTGCCTTGTCGGAGAGAACGACACCTCCGATTTCAAGCTTGCGGATTTTCTGCGCGATGTTATATTTATCCCCGAGGCGTGTCCCTGTTCCGATACTTTCCAGTCGCTTACTGCGCTGAAATCAGGCATGGCGGTAGTTGTGGACGAATACGGCGGCACAGCGGGCATCGTTACGCTTGAGGATATAATCGAGGCGATCATGGGCAACATCCAGGATGAATACGACGACGAGAAGTCCGAGATAGTAAAGATCGGCGAGGAGCAGTACGACGTTGACGGCGAGACCGACCCCGAGGAAGTATTTGCGCTGTTCGGTGCGGCACTCCCCGAGGAACACGAGTACGAGACCATTGCAGGCTTTATTACTGATAAGCTCGGCTATATCCCAGAGGGCGACGAGATAGTGCCTCCGAGCGTTGACTATGAGGGAGTTCACCTTGTTGCGCTGCATATCGAGGACCGCTGTATTTTAAAGGTGCGCGCGTCCAAGGCTGAGCCTGTTGTGGAGCAGCCTGTTGACGAAGAATAATTACGAGCCGCTTGCTTTGCAGGCGGCTGCTATTTCATAAAGGAAGGGAATAAATATGTCTAACGAAAATACCAACTGGGGGCAGAGCGTTACAGGCGTTGTGATACATAACGGCAAAGTTCTGCTTGCGCGCCATACCTATGGCGGCGGCGAAGGTATGCTGATAATCCCCGGCGGATATGTAAATTACGGAGAAACACCACAGGATGCGCTTAAGCGCGAATATATGGAAGAAACTAATGTCGTTGTCGAGCCGAAAGAGATAATCGGCATCCGTTTCAATATACACGATTGGTACATTGTTTTCAAGGCTGAGTATGTTTCGGGCGAGCCGCTCTCTGACGGCGAGGAGAACAGCGAAGTGCTGTGGATGAATCTGGATGAGGCACTGGCAAGAGAGGACGTCCCCGAACTCACCAAGAAGCTGATAGCAAGCGCAATGACTGGTGATAACGGCTTGCATTACGAGGAATACAAAGGCAGCACGAAACACGCCCCATATTCGCTGTACTGCAAATAAATAAAAGGAGAGAGCTATGCGCCGAGACCGTAAAAAAGCAAGCGCCGAAATAATCGCGCTGCTTAAAACAGAATACCCCGAGGTGAAATGCGCCCTCACATATACCCAGCCGCACGAGCTGCTTATCGCAACGCGCCTTTCCGCGCAATGCACCGACAAGCGCGTGAATATGGTGACTCCTGCGCTGTTTGAAAGATTTCCGTCGGTCGAGGCTTTCGCTGACGCGGATATCGCAGAGGTAGAGGCGCTTGTGCGCACCTGCGGTCTGTACAAGACAAAGGCTCAGGATATCGTGCTGATGTGCAGAATGCTCCGTGACATACATGGCGGCAAAGTCCCCGACAGCATTGAGGAGCTCACAAAGCTGCCTGGTGTGGGACGAAAGACCGCAAACCTCATCGTGGGCGACCTCTACGGCAAGCCCGCATACGTCTGCGATACGCACGTTATAAGGCTTACGAACAGGCTGGGGCTGTCCGACACAAAGGACGCAGGTACGGTAGAAAAGCAGCTCAGAGAGGTCATTCCGCCCGAGGAGAGCCTTAATTTCTGCCACAGGCTCGTATGGCATGGGCGCGGAGTATGCAGCGCGAGAGCGCCGCAGTGCGAGGCTTGCGTGCTGAGGAATTTGTGTAAGGCTAAGGATAAGAAATAAGTTATATGAATGACAACAGATTAGAGCAGATAAGAGAAAGCGAAAAACGCTCACACATAGAAATGTACTCCAACAGTGAATTATATAAAGAGGGCAGCTGGCTCAGAAAGCCGATAAAAACGATTTTGGATATAATTCCGCTTTTCAACGGATATACCGAATTAAATGTATTGGATCTTGGATGCGGCGTAGGCAGAAATTGTATCGCGATCGCTCAGCACTTCAGGCATATTCCTTGCAGAATAGATTGCGTGGATATACTCGATCTTGCAATCGAAAAGCTCTGTGATAACGCCAAAGAGCTTGATGTCGCTTCAAGCATTAACGGAATAGTGCTTCCGATTGAGGATTTTCGTATCAAAGAAAACCAATATGACTTAATTATTGCAGTTTCGGCATTGGAGCATATCGACTCTGAACGCTCTTTTGTCAACAAGCTGACCGAAATCAGCAATGGAATACGAAAAAACGGAATCGTATGCCTTGTTATCAATTCCAATGTAAAAGAAAAAGACAAATCAACAGGCGAAGAAATACCAGCTCAATTCGAAGTGAATATGTCTACCGAAAAAATGCAGGCTGTTCTGAAAGAAAAGTTTTCAGGCTTTGACGTAATAAAGGAAACTGTTTCGGCTCAGCGGTATGATATACCAAGAGATGGTATTATCAGCAATCTTGACACAAACGTCGTTACATTTGTGTCGCAGAAAAAATAAATGACTTATCGGAACGCAAGCAGATGCTTGCGTTCTTTTTGTCATTATTTACATATCTAATTACCATATCTTGTATAAATCACAGAAAATAATTGCCACAAAACACAGGAATTATTATTGACTTATTGCAAAATATAATGTATAATGTTATATGTGGAGAACGTTTTTTCGCACAGATAGCGATACAGAACTTTCTCATGACTTTGTAAAATATTATTAAAAAGGAGATAAACATTATGGCAAGAAATCCCGGTGTTTTAACACAGAACCCCAACATCATCAAGTGGGTTGACGAGATGATCGCCCTGTGCAAGCCCGATTCCGTAGTATGGATCGACGGCTCCAAGGAGCAGCTCGACGAGCTTACAGCAGAGGTATGCGCTCTTCCCTCCGACCACAAGGACGCTATGTGCCACCTCAACGAGGAGAAGCTCCCCGGCTGTCTGTATCACAGAACACTCCCCAACGACGTTGCTCGTGTAGAGGACAGAACATTCATCTGCTCCAGAGAGAAGGAGAACGCAGGTCCTACAAACAACTGGATGGACCCCAAGGAGATGTATGCTAAGCTGACTCCCCTGTACGATGGCGTTATGAAGGGCAGAACAATGTATATCATTCCCTACTCCATGGGTCCCATCGGCTCTCCCATCGCTAAGGTAGGCGTTGAGATCACTGACTCTATCTACGTTGTTCTTAACATGAACATCATGACAAGAATGGGCAAGGAAGTTCTGGATTGCTTCGGAACAGAGTCCAACGACTTCGTTCGCTGCCTGCACTCCAAGGCT
>JAZQEQ010000261.1:0-4554 GCA_045539055.1 Oscillospiraceae bacterium
TTTTGTGATACAATAATAATGTATTATTATGTATTATGGGGGATAGCATCCCTTTATCGATAAAGACAGGATAAGAGATTTGATATGAAAAAATGGTTATGCAACGGAATTCCCGTCGAGAACGCTGAGATGCGCAGGGAATTCGGTGATTTTCTTGGCGGTCTGCTGCTCGGACGCGGTGTCGCTGATCTGGAGCGCGCCCGTGAGTTTTTTGCCTGCAACAGCCTTTCCGACCCGTATCTGCTTCGTGATATGGACAAAGCGGTTGAGATAGTGCGTGATGCATTGGACGAGGGCAGAAAGATCACCGTATATGGCGATTACGACTGTGACGGTGTGACGGCTACGGTCATGCTTTACGGCTATCTCGAAGCAATGGGCGCGGATGTGGATTTTTATATTCCTGATCGCTCCGAGGGTTACGGTATGAATACCGAGGCATTGAAAAAGCTGATCGCCGGAGGAACAGAGCTTGTTATAACTGTTGACAATGGCATTTCGGCGATAGAGGAGGCTGAATTCCTCAGAGAGAACGGTGTTGAGCTGGTAATAACCGACCATCATCAGCCGTCTGCTGATATTCCTGTTTGTGGCGCGTGCGTTGATCCTCACAGGGCGGACGACAATTCCCCCTGCAAGGACCTTTGCGGCGCAGGAGTCGTGCTGAAGCTGCTTTGTGCGCTTGAGGAGGACGAGGAGTTCGTCATGGAGCAGTATGCGGAGTTTGCGGCGATAGGTACTATCGGCGATGTGATGCCGCTTACAGGCGAAAACCGCTACATAGTCCGCAGAGGACTTGAAAACATAAGAAATTGTCAGAGTGTTGGACTTGAGCGGCTTCTTCATGCTGCAGGAGCTCGTCCCGAGAATATAACATCCACTTCTGTTGCATACTCCGTATGCCCGAGGATAAACGCGGCAGGACGCATGGCGAGCGCGGATACCGCGGTAAGGCTGCTGCTTGCGGACAGTCCTGAGAGCGCATCGATGCTTGCGGAAGAACTTGAGGAGCTTAATTCAAGACGCAGATTTGCTGAGATAGATGTGCTGGAGGAGGTCGAGGCGAAGATAGCTGCCGACCCGAAGCTGCTCTCCGAAAGGATACTCATCATATCGGGCGAGGGCTGGAATCACGGAATAATAGGTATAGTCGGTGCAAGGTTGCTTGAAAGATACGGAAAGCCTGTGTTTGTCATCGGTGTTGAGAACGGCGAGGGCAGAGGCTCGGCGAGAGGAATAGACGGCTTTTCGATATTCAAGCTGCTGGATCACTGCTCATCGGTGTTTACTAAGTTCGGCGGCCATCCTAAGGCGGGCGGATTTTCACTGCCTGCTGACAGAATAGAGGAATTCCGCAGCATGGCTTATGAGTATTGTGCGCGCTGCTACCCTAAAATGCCTGTATATACCGTAAGCGCAGATATGGAAACTGACTGCCGTGCGCTGACGGCGGAGAACATAACGCTGATGTCAAGGCTTGAGCCGTTCGGCGAGGGCAACAGACAGCCCGTGTTCCTTCTCAAGAACTGCACGCTGCGCTCGAAAAGGGCGCTCAAGGATGGCAGATATACAAGCTTTGAGGTGCTTTCGGGCGGTGTTGCTCTTAAAGCGCTCAGCTTCAGGATACCGTTTGCGGAGTTTTATCCCGAGGTCGGGAGCAGTATAGATATTATGGCGACGGCCGAGATAAACGAATACAACGGTGTAGAATCCGTAAATCTCAAGGTGCAGGAGCTGCGCCCGTCAGAGTTCAATGAGGACAGGTTCTTTGCGGCTAAGAGGGTCTACGAGGAGATAGTGAGGGGCGAGGGCTGCGACAGCCGCCTTGCTCCGAGAGTTATCCCCGACCGCGAGGCGCTTAAGGGCATATATGATATGGCGAAAAAGAACGGGCAGCGCATGTCGGCGGAGGATATGTGCGTGTACGGCGGCGATATAAATTACTGTATGCTGCGTATCGCGCTGGACGCTTTTGCCGAGGCGGGAATGATAAAGCTGCAGCCCGATGCGATGCGCTGCGAAGTTATCCCCACAAAGGAGAAGCGCGACCTGTTCGCAAGCGGGATACTTGCCGAGCTTACAGCTCAGTTCCGCGGATAAATAAAGCAATAATCAGCACCGTTCTGAATACGGCGCTATAAAAGGAGGACGTTCACAGTGTCATGCAAGACGATAGAGGAGCTTGTTGAACGTATTAGATCAGTAGATAAGCAGTATGATGTTGATAAGATAATGCAGGCGTATACGCTTGCAAATGATGCACACAAGGGACAGGTGCGCTCATCGGGAGATCCCTACATATCCCATCCCATAGCGGTCGCGTCTATCCTTGTGGACTACTGCATGGATACCGATACCATCGTATCGGCGCTGCTTCACGATGTCGTGGAGGATACCGATATATCTCTCGAGGAGATAAGAAAGAAGTTCGGCGATGATGTGGCGCTGATGGTGGACGGTGTTACAAAGATCGGTCAGGTGCCGCTTAACACCAAGGAGGAGCAGCAGGCAGAGAATATCCGAAAGATACTCATGGCTATGTCAAAGGATATCCGAGTTATCATCATAAAGCTTGCGGACAGGCTGCACAATATGCGCACTCTTGACGCAAGACCTCCGCACAAGCAGCGCAAGACCTCTCTTGAAACGATGAACTTCTATGCGCCGATAGCTCATCGACTCGGTATGAGCGATGTCAAGGAGGAGATGGAGGATATCGCTATCCACTACCTCGACCCCTACGGCTGCAAGGAGATAGAGCGCCAGCTTGAGCTTCAGAAAGAGGAGCGCGACAGCTTCATCGACAGTATCAAAAGGCGCATCAGAGAGCGCATTACTGATATAAAGCCTGAGCCTATTATCGAGGGCAGAGTAAAATCTGCATACAGTATCTATAAAAAGGTTTATGTTAAGAACAAGCCGTTTGACGAGATATACGATATATATGCGGTAAGAGTTATCGTGCAGTCGGTCATCGAGTGCTATAATGTCCTCGGTGTTATCCACGATATGTTCAGACCTATTCCGTACCGTTTCAAGGACTATATAGCAACCCCCAAACCCAACCGCTACCAGTCGCTTCATACGACAGTAATGGGCAGAGAGGGACGTCCTTTTGAGGTGCAGATAAGAACGGTCGAGATGCACAACACCGCGCAGTACGGTATCGCTGCGCACTGGAAGTACAAGGCGGGCATAAACAAGTCCACAGCAGGCGAGCAGCGTTTTGACTGGATAAGACAGCTTTTAGAGCGTCAGCAGGAGGCAGACGATGTCGAGCAGATAGCTGACGCTATCAAGACCGACCTCGCGCCCGATGACGTGTATGTGTTTACCCCCAAGGGCGATGTTATCTCGCTTCCGCTTGGCGCAACGGTCATTGACTTTGCGTATGCTATCCACACGCAGGTCGGTAACAAGATGACAGGAGCAAAGGTCGGCGGCAGAATGGTGAGCTTCGATTATGTCGTAAAGACGGGCGATATCGTAGAGATACTTACGACAGGCTCGGCAAATTACGGCCCCAATCGTAACTGGCTTGACATAGCAAAGACCTCTGAAGCCAAAGGCAAGATACGCTCGTGGTTCAAGAAAGAGCGCCGCGAGGAGAACATCGAGCGCGGAAAGGTGGACCTTGAGCACGAATTCAGGCGCAACGGCATTATTCCTGAGCCTGAGATGCTGAAGACCATCGCGCAGCGTCAGCGCTTTGATACGGTGGACGATCTCTATGCGGCTGTCGGTTACGGCGGTGTTTCGCTGTCGAAGATAATCCAGCGCATCAAGGAAGAGCAGCTC
Source organism: Oscillospiraceae bacterium (assembly GCA_045539055.1). GTDB lineage: Bacteria > Bacillota > Clostridia > Oscillospirales > Ruminococcaceae > CAG-115. The sequence continues at coordinate 3,799 of JAZQEQ010000261.1, forward strand.
CGTCATCAGAAGGAGCAGGCAGCGCTCAATCCCAAGCCCTTTGAGGATATCGAAGCTAACAACCAGCGCAGCCGTCGCAAGGGCATCATTATCGAGGGCATCGACAACTGCCTTGTGAAGTTTGCGCAGTGCTGCAATCCGCTTCCGGGCGATCCTGTCATAGGATTTGTAACGAGAGGCTTCGGAGTTTCGGTGCATAAGCTCGACTGTATCAATGTTATCAACAACATGGAGAGCGAGGAGAACAAGGAACGCTGGATAAAGGCAAGCTGGGCTGGAGTGGACGACTCCACCTACCGCGCAACTATCGACATCATCACCGAGGATAGAACAGCCATGCTTGCTGACGTAACGGTGGCTATCGCGTCTTACCACATCCCGATTCATGAGATGAATGCTCACCAGCTCAAAAACGGCAATGCAAGCCTTGTTGTCACTGTCGAGGTAGCAGGTATGGAGCAGCTTACAAACCTCATGGTAAAGGTGAAGAAGATCCCGGGCGTTATCTCGGTAGAGAGAACAGGAAAGCAGTAATGGAGCTTAACGAGCAGCAGCTCTGGCTTATAGTTGCGCTTTGTGTGCTGGTGCTGATATGGATATGTGTACACAACAGCAAGCGTGTTACAGCGGCTAGGCTGCGTAAAAGGATACGCTCGGGGAAGTTCATCCACTACACCGATTTTGAGGAGAACTGGCGCACCGAGGCTGACGACGGCACCAAGACAGGCTATAAGTACAACGACTTTTCGGGCTGCT
>JAZQEQ010000262.1:0-2268 GCA_045539055.1 Oscillospiraceae bacterium
AGTATATGCCATAACTGGACACCAATTTTGATACCAAGGGTATCGAAGCGGGTGTCCAGTTTCCTTTTGAAAAGTCTTGATTTGCAACGGTTTTTCGATATCGTTTAACGAAACCAGGCTCTGTAGGGGATAAAGACATCACCTCAGAGCCTGGTTCTGTTTTGACTAACTATATCTTTTAATTATTCCCGGCTTACTATGTCTATTTCCAGGTTAGGTATGTCCATCTTTTAATTATTGCAAAACGCCCACAGTGCAGTTCAAATGCGCTGTGGGCGTATCTCATTTTTCAGGAGAGAATTTCAGCAAAATATAAGGTTCGATTTCAAGGATCGTGGTAATGTTGAACAGAACGTCCATGGAAATGGCTCGTACCATGTTAGGTGCTTCAATGGCACCCATGTGCTGTCTGCTGATACCGATCTGGTCTGCAAGCTGCTCCTGGGTAAGCCCCTTCCGTTTGCGGTAATAGGATATCGCATAACCGAGATCACGGTATCTTTCGGAGTTATCAAATTGCTTTTCACTGTTTTCAGTCATGTCAATCACCCTCTATTATTCTACCGAAAACCCCGTAGACTAAAAATTGTGTGAGATGCGACACTTAATATGTGAAGTGCGACAAGATATAATTTACAATGTGTCAGATGTCGCATTTCACATATAGGTTGTCGCAATCAGGGGGTGATTATTCCATGCGCGTATATACCGTCTCGTTCTTTGGACACAGAGTCATCGAAGATCCTCTTTTGATAGAACAGCACCTTGAAACTCTGATCCGAAGGCTCCTGAAGGAAAAAGAATATGTGGAGTTCCTGGTGGGGCGGGATGGAGAATTTGACCAGCTCGTTTCCTCTGTCATTCGCCGCTGTAAGCGCTCTGTCCGGGATGACAACAGCGCCCATGTTTGGGTGCTGCCATATCCAACAGCAGACTTCCGGGACAACGAGGATGCTTACCGGGAATATTACGATGAAATTGAAATCTGTGCCAGTTCCGCAGGCGGTCACTTCAAGGGAGCTTACCAAACGCAGAAAGTGCAAACGTAAAAAATAATTGAGAATGTTAAAAAATGTAATTGCTTTTGAAATATTGATACCGTATACTATTATAGATATAGTATACGGTATTATGTGTTACTATGACCTTTTATAAGAAATAGAGGGGTACCCTCTATCATGTTTGATTTAACAAACATGATGGGTGCCTGCATGAAATATTTTCGACGAACGGAAGTCGTGCTATGGAAATGAAACAAAACCAATCGCTGCTGGATCTGCTTGCGGAAAGCGCAGGCTGCGTTTGTCTCAGCGATTTGCGATCGATAAAGAAACCGAAACGACAACAACTGGCGGATAAGCTGGAACGAATATCACCGGAGGCGGCCCGTAAGCTGCTGATCGACCATTACCGCAATCAAGAGGAAATCCCTTTTCCCCAGTCTTCCCAAGGAGGAAACCAATATGAGAGTAACTGAGAAAATGAAGAAGCTGCTTAGCATCCTGCTGTGCCTGTGTATGCTCTTGCAGAATGCGCCTGTGATGGCCTTTGCTGCCGAAACGGACAATCTGTGTGACCACCATACCGAGCATACCGCCGAGTGCGGCTATGCGGAAGCGGTGGCAGGCAGCGACTGTACCCACATCCATGACGGTTCCTGCGGCTATGCGGAACCTGTGGCAGAGGTGCTTTGCGCTTGTGAAGCCACGGATGAAAACGGCGCTCTGGTGCATACCGAGGGCTGCGGCTATGTTGCGCCTGTGGCAGGGGCAGACTGCACCCATGTCCACGACGAGCTTTGCGGCTATGCAGAAGCAGTGGAAGCCCACGAGTGCCACTATGAATGTGCCGAGTGTGCGGCGGCTGCGGCATCTGAGGAAGCTCCCGAAGAATCCTCCGAAGAATCCTCCGAGCCTGCCCTGGTCTGCGACTGCGGCACCGATGACCCGGCGATCCACGCCGTAAGCTGCGCCGTGTATGTAGCTCCCGAAAATCCCCAGTGCTTCTGCACGGAAAAATGCACTGCTCTGAACGAGTGGTGCGATGTCTGCGGCTTTGACGTAACCGGCTGCACCGGGGCCGATACGGCAACTGCCTATGCGGCTAATAGTGTAAGCTACGTTGACTACACCTGGAGCGAAGAAAGCAAGACCTTATCAAGCGAAACGAAATCGGTTGATACATATACCGAGATTACCTCGACAACCACAGAGATGACAAGTGGCTGGTATGTGGTAAACGGTGAAGTCACGGTTGCCGAGCGTATGA
>JAZQEQ010000263.1:0-8558 GCA_045539055.1 Oscillospiraceae bacterium
AGTCTATTCCTCATAATACATAACAGAGCTTCAAATCATCAGATTTGAAGCTCCATAATCAATCGTGATATAACAAGCGTTATACTACTTTTCTTCTACAGGGATAACAGAAACCTGCTTTCTGTCTCTGCCGAGGCGCTCGAACTTAACTGTGCCGTCGATCAGAGCGAACAGTGTGTCATCAGAACCGATGCCTACATTGTTTCCGGGGTGGATGTGTGTACCACGCTGTCTAACGAGAATGTTGCCAGCCAGTACGAACTGACCGTCAGCGCGCTTTGCACCAAGTCTCTTGGACTCGGAATCACGACCGTTCTTTGTAGAACCGGCACCCTTTTTATGTGCGAAATACTGTAAACCTAATCTAATCATTGTGTTATCCTCCTGTTACTTAACTTCAAGCTTGATCTTTTTGTGCTCCGCCGCGATATATTCGATATGCGCGTAGAGCGATGCCAAAAGCTGCTGCGCGGGCTGCTGCTGTTCATTAAGAGTGAGGCGCACCTCATTCTCCAGGACATCCACCCTCGCATTAGCGCCGAAGAACTCAGTCACGGTGTTGCAGGTAAGCTCTACCGCAGAGGTGATAGCCGCACAGACTATATCATTTCCCTCAGTGCCGTAGCCCGCATGCCCCGAGATGCTGAATCCCGTAAAGCTTTCATTTTCTTTAAAGAAAACCGCTTTAAGCATTATGCGTTGATAGCTTCGATTCTTACCTGGCTGTAAGGCTGTCTGTGGCCCATCTTTCTCTTGATGTGCTTCTTGGGCTTGTAAGTGAAGACAGTGATCTTCTTAGCCTTGCCATTCTTCAGGAGAGTAGCCTTAACGCTTGCGCCGTCAACATAGGGAGCGCCAACGGTAACGCCGTCGTCCTTGCCTACCATGATAACCTTGTCAAATGTGATCTCACCTTCAGCTTCGAGCTTTTCGATGAAGAGGATATCGCCCTCTTTAACCTGATACTGCTTTCCGCCTGTTTCGATTACTGCGTACATATTTTTTACCTCATTTTTATCAGACTCGCTGCGTCAGGGCGCAGTTATGCTTAAAACCCTGCACATGCGGCTTAATAAGTATATCACAATCAAAAGGATTTGTCAAGGGTGACTTCAACTTTTTTTGTTAGCATCAAACTTTTCGGCATTGTTTACATATATTTTGCAAAAAATGTGAACTTAATGTACAAATTTCCGACAAGAGTCAAATATTTCATTGACGAACAGTAATATTTATGGTATAATTTGTACATTAAGTAAATTATCTGACAGTTTACTATACAACAGGAGGTACCACCATGAGTACAAGCAAAGCCAAAACCGGAGTAAGCGAAAAAATAGTGTTCATACACAGTATATTCATACTTTCCGTATGTACTATTTTCGGAATTATCAACTTCATTCAGCAGAACACGATCAACGCGATCATCATCATCGCTTGCGGCGTAGTCGCTTTTGGCGCGGCACAGCTGCTGAAGAAAAAGGTCTCGATCACAAACAGAGGCTTTATCCTCTCCATCGTACAGCTTGTCATTATAATAGTAATGTCTGTTGCAAACAATGCTATGCAGGATATGTTCGCGCTGATGCTTGGTTCGATGGCTGTCGCTGCGATCTATTATAATAAGGTCGCTCTTTTCACACACTGGGCTGTAATGGATGTTGCTGCTATCGCAGGTCTTTTCATGAACGACCTGTTCTATGGCGGCGCCGAGCTCGTTTCTCTTATCAAAGGCATCGCAGGCATCAACATCGGTTCGTTCCTTATCCTCTATCTCGTAAAGTGCAGCCTCGGCTTCATCAACGACGCACAAAAGGCAAAGTCAGAGGCAGATGCTCTGCTCGAAACAGTCCAGAAGCACATGGACGAGGCCGAAAAGCTTGCAGCGCAGCAGCGCGACGTAGTTGAGCAGATCGCTGCCGTTTCCGAGACCCTCACATCCTCTGGCGAGCAGATGCGCAGCGTTTCCGATACTATCAGCATTGCGGCTGACAAGCAGCAGGTGGCTATCGAGGAGATAAGCGGCGAGATCACCGATATCACCAACGAGACCCACGACAGTCTTGAGGCTGCAAAGAACGCTTCTACCGCTGCCGCAAACAGCACGCTACTCCTCAACGAAAGCAACGAGGAGATGAAGAAGATGGTCAGCGCGATGGAGGAGATCGAAGATACATCCACAAAGATCCAGGATATCGTAAAGGCTATCGAGGACATCGCTTTCCAGACAAACATCCTCGCTCTCAATGCTTCCATCGAGGCAGCAAGAGCAGGTGCAGCAGGCAAGGGCTTCGCAGTTGTTGCTGACGAGGTAAGAAACCTCGCAGGTAAGAGCCAGCAGGCTGTTCAGAACACTTCCGAGCTGATCAACGCTTCTATGGAAGCAGTACAGCGCGGCAAGGAGGTCGCTGATGTAGTTGCAGAGCGCATGAACGCTGTTATCACAACAGCCGAGGAAAGCGCCGCTCACGCAGACAGCATCGCAAAGCTCACAGAAAGACAGGCTGCCGCTCTCGACGCTGTCAAGGACCGCGTAGGTCAAATCTCCGAGATAATCGCAGAGAACTCCCAGACGGCCGAAGAAAGTGCGAACATCGCAAGTGCCGTTGCAGACGACACTCAGAAGATGGACGATATCGTAAGAGCTTTCAGAGAAGACTGATACAAACTACATAACACCACATAAAAAGAAGCAGGCTATCGAGCCTGCTCTTTTTTATTCTTCATTAAGATTTTTTACGCTTTCGCGGCGCACGAGCTTTCCTGTTACAAGCGTTCTTCCACGCTTGTAGCTGCCGTCGCGTATCTTGTGGAGGATTATATCCACCGCCTCGGAAGACATCACACGGCTGTTTACATCGATAGTCGTGATGCGCGGCATACTTATGGTGGAATAGATATGATTGTCATAGCCAACCACAGAAATATCATCGGGAATGGAATATCCCGCCGACTTGAGCTGGTTTACAAGCTTGTATGCTGTTTCATCGCAGTTGCAGACGAATGCCGTCGGCATATCCTGCGGAAGCGTGAACTCTGGGAATATATCGCTCTCATTGGAGCGATCGCTGATTATCCAGTCCTGTCGGAGGGGGATCCTGTTCTCCAGCAGCGCCTTGTAATAACCGAGATATCTGTCCTGAATACTGGAGGTGGAGCTTATACTGCCAAGGAAGCCTATCTTCCTGTGACCGTTTGCGATAAGATGGCTCGTGAGCATATATGCTCCGTAGAAGTTATCGGACAGTACAGACTCCGCGTCCTCACGGCTTCCGTAGAAGTCGAGAAAAACAGTAGGCAGACCGTAAGCCATAAGACGCTCAACATAGCTGTCAGCAAACTGACCCAGCACGATCAGTCCGTCTACCTTCTTGTCAAGAACGGAATTGGGGATCTCGGCAGAGCCGCTTTCAACGTCGTTAATGACCTCAAGCATACCGTAGAAATTCTGAGCCTGAAGCAGCTCAACGATATGGCGGTACACCACCCAATAGAACGAGCTTGCATCGCCGATAAAATGACGCGCCACAACTATACCTATATTATAGCTCAGCCCGTCATGCATACCTCTGCCGCCCGTGTGCATACGGTATCCCATCTCGGTAGCCTTCTGCTTGATGCGCTCACGCAGCTCATCACTTACGCCGTCGCGGTCGCCAAGTGCCTTTGATACCGTTACGGTGCTGACGTTCATCACCTTAGCGATATCGCTCATAGTTACTGACTTCTTTATCATTCTCAGGCCCGTCCCTTCCGGATTAAATTTGCTTAATTTACCGAAACTAATCTCTATTTATATTTTAAGTAAAAATCACATTTTTGTAAAGTAATATTTTACACGAACTTTTGGTAATTTTTTTGTGCAAAAAGCTAAAAAAAGCGGTCTTGAAAGTAACTCAAGACCGTTTTTTGTTATGCTATATTCTCATCCTGACCTGCCATGCTGCCGCCGAGGTCGTCAAAGATCCCTGTAACTCTGCCACTGGGACCGTCGCCGCAGATACCCTCGGTCACGATAATAGTCTTTTTCAGCGTGCCGTCGGCGTATACGCTGTATTCCTCGCCCGAAACTATATCATCAGAGGAAAATAGTATCGTACTGCTTGCGCATGGGACCAGTGCACTGAATACACACTCTCCCGCGCTGTTCATTATCTCGACCGCGCTGTTTGCCGCAATATCCGCAAGTATGGATATGCAGGGCCTTGACAATACATTGGGAGCCTTTGTCGCACCGTCCGAGCCGAACGCCGCAAAAGCACCTCCGCTCAGAGCAAAATAATCTCTGTGATCCACCGAACCGAACAGATCGTTGTCGCCCGAGAAAACAGTAAGTCTGCCGCCGCTTACCGTAGCAGCTCCACCCGAATTTATGCCGCTGCCGCCTGCGTTGAGGCTGACATTACCGCCCGAAACGCTTACATATCTGTCAGTGAGATCGGTCGCCGCCGAGGAAGCAAGCTGCGTGCCGCCCGCCGAAACTATTCCGCCGCGCCGCGCGTTCAGCTTTACCTCGCCGCCGCGTATCTCCACCATCATTCCCTCGACCGAGTTATAGCTCTCCTCTACCGAAAGCTCGCCGCCCGAAATGATTATGCCGCGATCGGAATGAAGCCCGTCATCGCCCGAGCTGAGCGCAAGCCTGCCTGCGTCAAGATATATCCCGCTTCGCGCGTAGATGCTGTCATCCGCCGAGGATATCTCAGCCACACCGCCGCTTATCGTGACAGTGCCGCCTGAACGTATTCCCTTTTTGCTGCTTACAGAGCTTCCGTCGCCCGAAACAAGGTCGCTGAAATCAAAATCCTTATCGCCGCCTGCGGTATAACCACCATGCTTTCCCCTGAGATATCTTCCGCCGTGATCGTTGTACATCACCGCTGAGCTGCCGCCGCCTGTGTCAAGGCTCACTATGCCGCCGCTTACGAACACCGCGTTTTCCGCCTGTATTCCGTCCGTGCCCGAAACTATATCCAGCACACCGCCCGTTATGCTGACATAACCAAGATCCTCCGTGGCTGTATGCGTAACCTTTAAGCCGTCTGCGCGGCTGGATATGGTCGTTTCCGAGCCTGCCGCGATGATATGGCTACCGCTGACGATGCCATCTCCGTCCGATGATATGCTGATATCGCCGCCGCAGAGCCTTACAGCGCCGCCGCTGTTTATTGCCGCATCATCCGAGCCGTTTATAGCAAGGCTGCCGCTGCCGTTTATCGTGATATCCGAGCTGCCGCTTATGCCGCACGCGCGCTCGCCTTCGCAGGATATCCTGTTTTCCTTACCCTCGGCAAGCGTCAGCGTAAGGCACTGAAGCCCGCCGTCGCTTTCAAGCACTACACCGTTTTCGGCGCGTATGTCAAGTCCGTCAAGGATAAGCGATACATTTTCGCTGCTGCGCACGATTATCCTTCCGTTGCTGCTTTCGCCCGAGAGCCTGTACGCTCCGCCCTCGGTTATCACGGCGGAATTACCCTCCACCTCTATGCCATCGCCGCGCACTCCGATGCTGTCCTCGGAAAAGGTTATCGTACGCGTTGCATCCGTTGCCGCCTCAAAATGCGAGGCCTCGGGTATCTCCGGCACTATCACAAGCTCTGACGCTATATCCTTATCCGGCGACAACAGCGGTGATGAGGTGCTGCTGTCGGGCGAAGTATAACCATTATTTGCCGCGCAGCCTGTATTAAGAGACACTGCGACCGAGCATACCGCCGCAAGCGTCCTGAAGCTTAAACACATCTATATTCTCCTTTAAACAATACAAAGGTCTTTACTCATGACATAAGTATACCCCTGCAATGTGAAAATGGCATGAAAACGCACTAATATTTGCAAAAAAGCCATACTTTTTTCAGTATGGCTCTCATTCAATTGTTCCTGCGAAGCATCTCCTCGGCTGTTTTCAGGCTGAGCTCGCTGCTTCCGTCGCCGTCGATTATGCGCGCAAGCTCTGACTTTCTGCCATCGAAATCAAGGCTCTGTATGCGCGTAAAGGTACGCTCGCCCTCGGTATTCTTCTCGATGAGCAGGTGGTGGTCAGCCTGCGAAGCTATCTGCGCAAGATGTGTTATGCACAGCACCTGTCTTTTGCGCGCGGTTTCGGAAAGCTTTATACCCACCTTCTGCGCCGCTCTGCCGCTGATGCCTGCGTCCACCTCGTCGAATATCAGCGTCGGGATATCGTCGTTATCCGCAAGCACGCTCTTTATCGCAAGCATGATACGCGAGAGCTCACCGCCGCTCGCTATCTTGTTTATGGGCTTCGGGGTCTCGCCAGCATTGGCGGAAATGAGCATCTCCACCCTGTCCATGCCGTTTATCGTTACCTTGTCGCGCTCTACCGCGATCACTATCCTTACATTAGGCATATCAAGGAACTTGAGCTGCTCGCATATCTCTGCCGAGAGCCGCTCAGCCGCCTCGCTGCGAAGCCTTGTTATCTCAGCCGCAAGCGCCTTTACCTCCTCTGCGAGGTCATGCTTGTGCTGCATGAGCGTTTCAAGCTCGCCGTCAGCCCCAGAAAGGTCAAGAAGCTCGCTTCTGCATTCGTCAAGATAATCCACGAGCTGGTCCGCATCCATGTTGTATTTGCGCTTTGCGTGCTTGAGTGCAGAAACTCTGTCCTCAAGAGCCGCCTCTCTCGCCGCACCGCCATCGTCATTCGTCAGTGCCGATATCTCTGCCGCGATATCCTCCGCCTCGGGCAGGATATCCTCGATACGCTGTGCAAGCGCGTCAGCCTCGGGCATGAACTGCGAGATGCCGTTCAGCGTATTCAGCGCGCGGCGCATAAGGTCAAGCGCACCCACGCTCTCCTCGCCGTTGAAGCAGTTGTAAGCCGAGTACAGCGCAGCCTGTATCTTCACGAAATTGCGGCACTTCTGAAGCTCCGCTTCAAGAGCATCACCCTCGCCTTTTTCAAGATTCAGCTCCTCCAGCTCCTCGACTATCGAGGTGAGCTTTGCGATCTTCAGCACGCGCGTTTCATCCTCGCTCTGAAGCTTATGTATGCGCTTTGATACCTGAGAAAAGCTGCGGAATCTCTCACGGTATGCGGCAAGCTTTTCGGAAATACCTGCGTAATTATCCAGTATATCACGCTGGTTGTCCTCCGACATCAGCAGCCTGTTTTCGTGCTGACCGTGGACATCCACCAGCATCGAGCCGATCTCGCGCAACATCGAAGCCGTCACAGAGCGACCATTTATCCTCGCGCTGCTCTTGCCGTCAGCGGTTATCTCGCGCATCAGCATAAGCTCGCCGTCAGGAGCTTCAAAGCCCATCTCGGAGAGCTTGTCCTGAACGCTCTGTGATACCTCGTCAAAAAGCGCGGTTATCACAGCTTTAGGCGCGCCTGTGCGCACGATATCCTTATTTGTACGCTGACCGAGGATAGCGTTTATTCCGCCGATAAGTATACTTTTACCTGCGCCTGTTTCGCCCGTGAAAACATTGAAGTTTCCGCCGAACTGCGCTGTAGCCTTTTCAATTACCGCAAGATTTTCTATTGATAATTCGCGAAGCAAGCCGCTCCCTCCTCCGTCAGTTCTTTTTCATCATCTTTTTAAGGTGCTCTATAAGCTGCACCGCGTGGTTTTCCGAGCGCGTCAGCGCAAATATCGTATCATCGCCCGCGATCGTTCCCACCACAAAGCCGAATTTCTGCTCGTCCAGCACCGCGCAGGCGGCATTTGCAAGTCCTGACTTGCACTTTATCACGACCGTATTCATCGCATAATCAAGCGATATCACAGACTGCGCAAACAGGTTGTTGTAAGCAGGCGACCTGCTCATGGCAGGCGAATAATAGCAATTCACGCCATTCTCGGACATTCCCTTGTTTATCTTAAGCTCCTGCATATCTCGCGATATCGTCGCCTGAGTAACACGAAAGCCCTTCTGCTTCAGCAGTATCTGAAGCTCCTGCTGGGTTTCGACCTCGTTTTCAACTATTATAGACAGCAGCGCCGCCTGACGTTGTTTTTTATCCATGAAGCTTCACCTGCCTTTTTATCTTACTTGAGCGGAGTCATCAGCTTATCTCTTACCGCGCCGAAGAAGCCCTCGCCCGTTTCTATAAGCTGGAGCGGCTTGTCAAATCTGCTCAGCACCAGCGTATCGCCGTCACCAAAGGGGATGCCGCGCTCGCCGTCAACGCTTATCGTCACAACGCTGCCCTGATAGGACTCCATGCGAAGCGAGATAGCCTTTTCAGCGGAGAATATCATCGGACGCGAAAACAGCGTGTGCGGACACAACGGTGTACACTCAACGCACTCCATATCAGGCGCGATTATCGAGCCGCCTGCCGACAGCGCGTACGCGGTCGAGCCTGTGGGCGTGCTGAATATCACTCCATCGGCATGAACTCTCGACACCTCGCTGTTGCCGCAGGAGATGCGGAATTCAGGAAGCTTTGAGCTTCTGTCGCGCTCTGCCACAACATCGTTCAGCGCCTCGCGCGTCTCACAGCTTCCGTCCGCACGGTGTATTTCAACGCTCATCATCATTCTTCTGCTGAGTGTCAGCTCACCGCTCAGTATCTCAGGGATGCA
>JAZQEQ010000264.1:0-8537 GCA_045539055.1 Oscillospiraceae bacterium
TGAGCTTGTCGAGGACGGAGTTTTCGTCGATCCGGGCGTGCTTGTGGACGACGACGGGCGCGTGTACATCTACTGCGGCTTTGAGCGCTCGTATATGGCGGAGCTGAAAAGCAATATGTACGAGGTCATTCCCGACAGCTATATCCGCGATATCATCCCTGCCGACAAAGAGGACGAAAAGGGCTTTTTTGAGGCCTGCTCCATGCGCAAGGTCGGCGATACCTATTATCTTATCTATTCCCCGAACAAGGGCAACAGGCTGGACTATATGACAGCGAAATCACCCACAGGTCCTTTCACATACAGGGGCACGATAGTCGATAACGGTATAGACTACCCCGCTGGAAACGACCACGGCTCGATATGCTGTATAAATGGTCAGTGGTACATATTCTATCACAGGATGACAAACGCGACCATCACGTCAAGACGCGCCTGTGTAGAGCGTATCGAGATACTCCCCGACGGCACTATCCCGCAGGTCGAGATGACCTCGCTCGGCTTTGAGGAGTCGCTCAATCCGTACAGGATAACCCCCGCCGATATCGCCTGTGTGCTTAAGGGCGGATGCTTTGTGACGGAGCTTGACCGCTTTACAAGGATAATAACAAACATAAAGCCCGGTGCAGTGATAGGCTACAAATACTACGATTTCGGAGAGGACTTCGGCTCAAAGACGATGGAGTTTTCCGCAAAGGTGCGCGGCACGGGCTGTAACGCGACTATCAGGATACTTATCGACGGCGAGGACGGCACGGAGATAGGCAGATGCGTTATCGTCGCGGCAAGCGGCGAGTATTCCGCGATCGTGCAGAACGTTACAGGCAGGCACTCCGTATATTTCGTGATCGAGCATAATTACGAGGGCTGGTTCGTTGACTGGTACAAGGACAGATGCCTTTTCGAGCTTGAGAGCTTCGTGTTCATGAAGTGATACAGTGAAGATCATATAAAAATGCCCACAGGTGCATCCTGTGGGCATTTCTCTTATCAAAATAATACTGATGATCTGCGGTCATTCCGCCTTGTACTCGTAGCATGGCATAAGCTCCAGCTTGAATTTATTCGCCTCATGTTTTCTGTCGATAAGCGCCTTTACTTCTGCGTCCTCGCATACTCCTGTGCGGATATACTCATCCAGCACAGCATAGGTAAAGCCGAGATTATCCTCGTCAGTCTTGCCGCAAAGTCCGTCGGAAGGCACTTTGTCCACAAGCTCTGTCGGAAGCCCAAGCTCCCTGCCGATCTGCTTTACCTCGTCCACCGTAAGACGGGAAAGGGGGCTGAAATCGCCCACAGAGTCGCCGTAGCGCGTGGAATAACCTACCCAGTCCTCGGAAAGGTTGCAGGTGTTTGCAACTCTGCCGTTGTTGCACTGGCTTACCGCATACAGGCAAGCCATGCGAAGCCGCGGCGGAAGATTTACGCTTGCCTGAGCCGATATTCCCGTCGCCTCATAGCCGTTGCCGCTGTCGGCATCCATAATGGCAGCTGTCATCCCCTGATATGCCGCCGCAATATCGACCGTGAGGTATCTTATCCCAAGGTGCTCCACAAGCTTTATCGACATATCTATATCGCTCTGCTCGCCGTTTGGCATGAGCACGCCGATAACGCGCTCCTTGCCGAGCGCCTCAGCACACAGCGCCGCCACAACAGAGCTGTCCTTGCCGCCCGAAATTCCGATCACGGCATTGCAGCCCTTGCCGTTTTTCTCAAAAAAATCTCTTATCCACTCAACAACGTCACGAGTGGTCTTTTTTGCATCAAAACAGTACATAATCATCTCTCCTTAAAGAGTATCATTGTATATCAGAAATTGCCGCCGTTCAGACGATCTCTTATCTCGCTGATGGTATAGTCCTTTATCAGCTTTCCATCCTTGAATACTGTTTCAAGCAGGTTGCCCTCGGGGATATTCTCGCTCGTGTATCCATCCTTGTAGCTGAGCTCGCCGTTTTCGTCGCGGTAGACGTAGCAAAGTCCCTTCTGGCTCTTCTTGAAGCCGCCCTCCTTGGGGTTTTTGAAGATGGGATAGCACTTTCCGCCGACCTCGGCATAGCAAGCCTTTATGCAGGAGCTGAACGTATCTCTTGTAAAGGGCTTGAGCATATTCTCCTCCTCGATGCAGTGCATGGAGAACGAGCCTACGCCAAGCGCCACGTTAGAGCAGGCAAAGCCGTTGTTCATGAGTATCTCGTATATCTCCTCGCAGCGCTGAACAGTTATGCTGTCGCCGTAGATAGCCTTGACATGGGGGTCGAGCACCTTGTAGCCCTTGCTGTTTACAGTGCCGCCGAACTGCTCCCACAGCCTGAATACGGTCTTTGTGACTACCTCAACGCAATCTCCCGAGTCGCCGCGCATGAGCATACAGCCGTTGTGAGCCATTATCTCGTCGTGCAGCTGCGGAAGTATGTTGTCGATAACGTTCCAGTAATCATAGCTGTCAAGCACACAGGAGAAGCTTGTATCAGGATAAAGCTCCGTCAGCATTCTGCGCAGGAACGTTATCTCGTCGCCGTCGACCGCGTAGTTCGAGCACATTACAAAATGCTCTGTGCTCACAGTGCCAAAGGCAACAGGCTCCTTTTCGCAGTCACAGCCGAACATCCTTTCAAGATACGGGATAGCGGGAACTGTCGCAGTATTAAGGAACGACATACACCAGCCCGCGCCTGCTTTAAGTGCCGCGTCAACGCACATATCTCCTCTGAAATCAAATGCGCCCAGCGCCTTTGCTCTCGGGATATCATCCTCACAGGTGAGCGCGTAGTATTTATTCACTATATCACGGTAGGTCTTGCCGACAGTAGCCGTTATCTGCGGATACCACAGCTCTGCGGAGATAAGGCTCTCCAGCGCCTGAGGCAGCCACGCGAAATCCTCGTGAGTGTTTGTGATACCGAACATCGGCACCTTTATCGGAACAAGCTCGCCCTCGGGCAGCGCGATGATCTCGATCGGCAGATATCCCAGCCTGTGCAGCCTGCGTATCTTATCGGAGCTGTAGATGCCCTTTCCGAGAGAAGCATCAAGAACACGCTCGTATTCACGCACCACCTCGTCCTCAGGCTTTGCAAAGAACTCCTCGTTGAAATGATCTATCAGCCACGTCTTGCAGAACATCTGCAGTCCGAACATCACTACCTTATCCCAGCGCTTGACGCGGCTCATTCGGGGAGTGTAGTAGGACATGGACTTCGTCATTTCGGGATTGAGCATATCGCTGTGGACCGTCTTATAGAAATCGCACAGCAGCATGGGATTTATGTAGTTCATAATGTGCACCTCTTATCACTTAATACTATCTCAGCTTAATTATCTCTATCAGTTCGTGCGAGAAACGGCAGATGCTGTCGGTGGTGTATATCTTCTTTATCAGTCCGCTTTTTATCAGCTCTCCGTCAAGCACCGAGCGCTCGCAGTGCGAGATATAAAGGTAGATATTGCCCGCACCAAGCTCTTTCAGCTTCTTTGCGGAAAAAAGGAACGTTCCTCCCTTGGAGCAGATATCGTCTACGATAAGAACGGGCTTTTCGCTCATTCCCTCGCCCGAAACATCAAGCCCCTGTATCTGTCCCGTTTTCCAGTCGCGCTTTTTTATTCCGAAAGCATAGGGAAGCTCCACCATTCCCGAATAACGCTTTGACGCGCCCTCATCGGGATAGAACATAAACGGCTTTTCGCCCTCTGCTTTTTCTATCTCGGATATTACCTTTGCCACATTATCGCGCGGCGTGCGTATCGAGATACGGTCGATAAGTGCCTCGCTTACGGTGGAGTGGGGGTCCAGCACCGTTACGCTGTCAAAGCCGAGTGAATTTATCACCTCAGCAAAATACTTCAGTGTGAATACGTCCTCGCCGCACTTTACTCTGTCCTGACGCGCATTCGGGATATACGGCATAAACAGCCTTACCCTGTCAACACCGTGAGCCCTGATATGCTTTGTAAGGTATATCAGCGCCACAAGCTCCCTGTCGCTTTCGTAATACCATTCTATCTCCGCTTCAAGCGAAGCATCTACCGATTGCTTTATCAGCAGCGTTCCGTCGGGGAAGCTGCCAAGAGCCACTTCGTTTCCGTTAAGTTTAATCATGTCTTACTCTCCGATCACGTTTATCTGGCACATCTTCATCGTTGCAAGTGCCGCCTTGTGTGTTTCAGGCGTTACGCCTGCACAGCAGGACGCATCGACAGTTATCTCAGACTCGGGGAACTGCGCTTACAGTATCAGCGCATTGGACACCACGCAGATATCGGTGCAAAGCCCCACAAGCTCGATATCGCCAAAGCTGCGCTCATTCCAGCGCGTCCAGCCAAAGGAGGGCTTGTCGATGATATCGCAGCCTTTCTGATCAAGCTTATCGGATATCTGCCAGCCCTGTGTTCCCTCTACGCAGTGAACGACAGGCAGCTTCTTTCCCTCGGGAGTGTCAAGATAGTTTTCGG
The DNA here is from genome assembly GCA_045539055.1 of Oscillospiraceae bacterium. GTDB lineage: Bacteria > Bacillota > Clostridia > Oscillospirales > Ruminococcaceae > CAG-115. Next base: position 4,456 of record JAZQEQ010000264.1, read on the forward strand.
CGTGTGTGTCGCGTGTGAATATGACCTCGCCGCCCTCTGCCTTGTACTCGGCGATCTTGCGCTGAACATTCTCGACGATAGCCACTGCTTCGGCAGTTCCGAGCGCGCCGTCAATAAAATCATTCTGCATATCGATCACTATCAATGTCTTTTTCATGTCAGTTTCCTCCGTTGCAAGTTGTGTTCTTTACGAATAGCTTTGCAGGACGATGGCCTGCGCCTGCGGTGCTTTCATCGGTCTCTTTGACAAACGGCAGCACCTTTCTGCGGAAATTTGCGGGGGTGAGCGTAACGTTCAGTATCGCCTCCTGTACACGCTGCAGATGCGCCAGCGTAAACTTCTGCGGCAGGAAATCAAACAGCACCTCATAGTTATTTACAGCGCTCTGAAGCCTGCCCAGCGCCACCCCGATCATCTTTGCATGGTCAAAGGAAAGTCCTCCGTCATCAACGATATCATACTCGCGAACTCCGAATCTCTTCCCCTTTTCCCTGAGCACCGAATGTATCCCGATATCACCGCACTTCATGTCAAGATACAGCAGCTCGCCCTGATATCGGAAGCTGAAATCGAACCATTTCGCGTCTGCCGCGTCGTCGCCGCCTACAGCCTTTATCTCCTCGCCGCTCATTACTGATACAAAGGAATGTGATATCACCCAGCCTCGCGGGTCGCGCCCGTTCTCGCTGAATACGCCCGAGGGCATTATCGCTGTCGGAGTGATACCGCTTTCCGCGGTTATCTCGCGCATGGCGCATTGCTCAAGGGTCTCTCCGCTGTGAAGAAATCCGCCCGGCAGCGCCCAACAGCCCTTAAAGGGATGCTCTCCTCTTTTTATCAGCAGGAGCGAAAGCCGCTGCTCGCTGTCGCGCTTGTAATCCTCCGCCTCATCGCAGCGGATCGAAAAAGCAGCCACATCCACCGTCACCGAAGGTCGGTCGTATTTTGTGATATCATAGCTTTGTAAAAAAAGCTGTTCCTCTTTACTTCGCATTGCGTCACCTCTTTTTTTGATATTATCAATTTGATAATATCATCTTGATAATATTATATTACACTTTTATCGGTTTGTCAATAGTTTTTTCAAAAAAAATCACATATTTCAAATAAAAATACCGTAGCCGATCGTATCAGCTACGGTATCATTCATTTGCTTTTATTGATATCTGTTTTCATCTCAAACTTACTTGCCGCTCCTTCTTCCCTTTCTGCGGAAGATGAGTGCGGCCGCGCCGCCGATAAGCGCCAATGCGCCTGCTCCGATGCTCGCAACGAGCGGAACATTTATTCCGCCGCTTTGCTCAACCGCCTCGTCAGCCTCGATAGTTTCAACAACAGGCGCTGCAGTGTTCACCACAAATTCAGTAACCGAAAGCGGAGGCAGCGTGTAGGAAAAAGCATTGCCTGTGATCGCTTCAACGCCCTGAAGCTGCTGTATCGCAGAGGTTTCGCCATACAGCGAATAAACCTGTGCATCGGTGTATTCCTTGTCGGAGGAAAGGCTGATATTTACGGGAGTTTCATCGTGCAGAGAACGGTTTATCACCATTACCTTTACCTTGCCCTCGTCAGCGCCGTCGATAGCGGAGTAGACCGAGATGTCCTTGCTGTCGTACTCGCTCTTTACAAGAGTATCTCCGAAGCCGTTGCCCATGCCGTCGTAGTTTGTGAACATATTGATAGCTGAAAGCTGATATTCGTTGTTGTCGAATGACCATATACTTGCAAAATACACGCCGTACTGTGCAAAGATACCCAGCATATCCGCTTCAACCACCGCGCCCGAGATATGATCGCCGCCGCCGAAATTATACTCGGTAAACGCAAGCTTTGTATCGGGGTAGTAGGTACTGATGGACTGCTCTATATTCGGCAGGAGCGGGAAGAACTTTGCTCCCGTGTCAGCTATCCAGCTATTTTCGATATAGCCCTCCTCATAGAGAGAACGCACGCTGTCAAGGCGCGCCTGAACGCACTCGTCATTGTCGTAATGGTTGCAGGAGCGCTCTCCGCAAGCACCCCTCTGCTCGGTATAGAAGTGGATATCAAGCACATCAAGCAGACGTGTTCCGTATTCCTCCTCCGCCTTGTGCATCTCATCGAGGTAATAATCGATGAACCAGCGATAATCGTTCTCAGCCTGAAGCGTCTTCCAGTCGCTCGCGCCCGCCAGTGTATCAAATGCCGAATATCCGAAAAGCGACGGACCGAATACTTCCGCGCCGCTGTCCATGTCCTTTACCACCCTCGCGAGGTCTATCGACTTCTCAATAAGCTCCGCGCAGGTTATCCTTTCGCCCTGAATACGGCTGTGAGTGTGATGCCACAGGCTTGGCTCGTTGTCAAGAGCATAGGCTTTAATGCCTGTTTCGCTTTCGGAATTGCCGAGCTTGTTTATGAGATAGTTCAGATACTCGTCCATATAAACATAGCCGTCGCTCTTGTCGGGAGGCAGCGATAGCTCGCCGTCCTTACGGTAGACTACCTCGTTCCAGTACTCCGACGGAGCACATTTATCCTCGGGAACGACGCCTGTTTTATTGGATGATGTGTAGCCGAGCATCTGAAGTGTGAGCAGGGTGTAGGGCACTCCGCTGTTCTGCGCGTCGCTTGAGAGCTGCAGTGCAGCAGCGCCCGGAAGCGGCTTTAAGTCCTCCTCCACGTCATTCATCAGATACATATCCGAAAAATGCTTCCAGTCAGAGCCTGCATTGGAGATGTTGTTCTCCCAGTTGTAGGCTGTAAGCCTGTTTCCGCCAAGGCGCATCGCACCTGCCGATACAGCGTTCAGGTCAACACCGCTGTTCACGCCGTAGATATACGGAGATATCTCCTTATGCTCCTCCGACGGCGATACAGTGATATTCACCGCCTGCGGCTGTGCAAAAGATATATTGCTCATAGACGCTCCTAATACAACTGCTATAAGAGCAGCTGCCGCTCTTGCTTTTCTCATTACGTTTATCCTTTCAACATTACCTGAACAAGGTGCATTGTCCGCTGTCACGATAGTATTTTATCAGCTTTTCTATATCGGAACGCGTATACCCCATAAGCTCCGCCAGACAATCGATGCAGTAGAATTCCTCCGCGTTTCGCTGTACTAATTTGCGGTGTATCGCAATATCATCAGCCAGAAGCTCCGCACCGCATTCCATGCAGTTTTTATAATCCGCCATTACAGCTTCACGACCTTCGCGCGGAACATAAGGCAGTCGTGAGAGTCTATCTGCGCAGCATATCTTTCTGTAAATGTGCCGATAACAGAATGAGAATAGCAGTCGTAAAGCTCAAGACCTCGTCCCGAGGCAGCAGGCAGACCGATATCGAAGAACTGCAGCGACATCTCGCTTTTCTTGTCGCTGAAATTGAACATTCCGATCGCGTAATCGCCACCACTCAGCGGCTTTATAAGCGCGAAAACATTTTCGGGGTTGTTCCACTGGCGGATGCAATAAGGGCCTCTCACCTCGATATCCTGATTTATTGCAATGATATCGCGGTTTGTCAGTATCTCCTTTGCCTCGGCGGACATCTTGCGGACATCACAGCCTATCATCAGCGGAGAGTTCATGATCGACCACAGCGCGAAATGCGTCTTGTATTCTGTATCGGTGCAGCCACCCGGCAGACTTCCGAGGACCTCCGCGTTATCTCCGTTGCCGTGCATTCCGACTATCAGCATATCCATGTCGTTATGGCAGTAAACTCCGCCATACGCCTGCTTTCCAAGCTGAGAATCAACTATGTTCTTTACAGAGAACCAGTTATCCTGTATATCACCTGTGGAACGGAACATATTTGCTCCCGATTCTCTTATCCAGCTGTGGACATTGTCAGCACCCCAGTTGCAGGCGGAGAAAAGGATATCTCTGCCGCAGTTTCTCAGTGCCATTCCCATGCGCTTGTACAGGTTCTCGCCGTCGGCGCTCCTGGGCTTGTAGCAATAGTCGTATTTGAGATAATCAACGCCCCACTCCGCAAAGGTTTCAGCGTCCACGAACTCGTGCTCAAAGCTTCCGGGATAGCCCGCGCAGGTGTGAGTTCCTGCACAGGAATACATACCGAATTTGAGTCCTTT
>JAZQEQ010000265.1:0-7481 GCA_045539055.1 Oscillospiraceae bacterium
GGCAGAGATACTTCTGCGCCCATATTTGCGTAACAGTCGGAGGTGTCAACGGACTTTACCTCACGGATGCCTGTGATGCCGTTGACTGCGGCATTCCAGCACTGCTCGGTATTCTCACCGAGCGCGCAGATGATGCCAAGACCTGTTACGACGCATCTTCTGGAGTTTTCCATATTATGCACCCATGTTTGCCTCAACGTAAGCTGTGAGGCTCTCGATTGTCTGGAAGTGCTCTCTTGCTGCGCCTGTCATCTGTACGCCGAACAGGTTATCGATACCTGCGATGATCTCGATGGAGTCGATGGAGTCAAGACCGATATCATCACCGAACAGCTCGGATGTGAACTCCAGCTCATCAGCGGGGATTCTCAGGTTTTCAACCAGCATTGCCTTGATCTTTTCTGCGATTTCGATGTTCATAATAAAATACCTCTTTTTGATTTATTTTCTGCGGAGATTCCGCTGTTTTACTTAGTTTGTGACAGCTTCTTTTTCTGTCGTATCGGATGAAAAGTCATCATCCTTATATACGGGCAGCTTGCCGTATTTCTGCTCAAGCACGCCATACAGACGTCTTACTTCCGACTCCGCCTGTCCCGCAAGCATTCTTGCGTATTTCGAGTGGCGCATATCGGCGGGGCAGCTGCTTTCTATCGGCTTTCCGATATACATCTTCTGTCTTTTGCCGAATACCTTTGCGTATTCGCCGTAGATAGCGCAGGGCACTATCACAGCTCCTGTAGAAGCTGACAGCAGCGCAGCTCCCGGCTTGAACTGTTGCATCTTTCCGCTGCGGGCTATAGCGCCCTCAGGGAATATCACCATCGAGCCGCCGCTTTTCACCAGCGCTTCAGCGTTTATGTACCAATCGGCATCTGCGCCGTTGATATCTATCGGCATACATCTGCACCAGCGTATCGCTGTGCCAACGCCTTTCTTTTCGTACCAGCTCTTCTGCACCAGCACATAAGGCTTGTAGCGGCCGAGAACAGCACCTGTAAATGCTCCGTCAAAATGGCTCGTGTGATTTGCGACAAAAACGGCAGGCTGTTTTTTCAGCAGTTTTTTGTATGTCTTATCCTCCCAGATGATCTTGGGACGAAAAAGTATATAAGCAGCTGCGGTGACAAGCTTCTGGAATATCTTGCCCCACAACGATTGCTTCAAAGCATCGGGTCGGTCGTTCATGGAGTTGCTCCTTTTTTAGCGAAATCATATTTCGCTCGGACTTTTATTTCTGATCCTTATTTTACTACATTATTATACATTAGTACGCTGATTTTTTTCAATGGACGAAGGTGGCTTGGCTGCCCCAAAAGCAACAGTGTGACGCGTAAATGTTGCGTTTTAATAATAAGTTAATATTATTTCTGGCACAATGACCATAATTATATTCAAGAAAATCGCATATTTTATCTTTATTTACAAATTTTACTGAAACGCAGCTTTTGCTTCGGATGGACGAAAAGAAGGGCGAAAAATTTTTACACAAATTTTACTGAAACTTTACTGTAATTGGCTTTACAAAAGTGATTTATACGCATTTTTTACAGAAAAAGCAGATTTGAAAAAATTAAATTATGAATAATGGGGAAAATTAAAAAAAGCGTAAAAAATACTGTACATTTGCGAAAAAATCCTGTATAATAAATTTGACTACGAAAAGTTAGGACGAAAGCGATAAAGAAAGATCGTTCAATATGCAAAGGAGAACACAAATGGACCTTTTATTACTAAGAACTATTTCACAAAACGTTACGCCAGAAGCTCCTGTTGCCGAATTCGGTATCTTCGAGATACTTGCTCTTATCGGCGGACTGGCTATGTTCCTCTTTGGAATGAATACATTAAGTGCAGCGCTTGAAAAGCTTGCGGGCGGTAAGCTTGAAAAGTGGCTGGAAAAGCTTACATCAAATCCTGTAAAGGGCGTATTGCTTGGTATGGGTGTTACGGCTGTTATCCAGTCGTCGTCAGCTACTACTGTAATGATGGTCGGTTTTGTAAATTCGGGCATCATGAAGCTGCGTCAGGCTATCGGCGTTATCATGGGCGCGAATATCGGTACAACAGTTACTGCATGGCTGTTGGCTACAAACTCTATCGAGGGTACAGGATTTCTTGAGTTCTTGAAGCCCTCTGCATTCACACCTGTTCTTGCGCTTATCGGTATCATTCTTATAATGTTCACAAAATCCGATAAGAAGCATAATATAGCAACTATCCTGCTCGGCTTTGCTGTTCTGATGTTTGGTATGGATCAGATGTCTGATGCGGTATCGGGACTTAAGGATATTCCGGAGTTCAGAGAAGCAATGACAATGTTCACAAACCCTGTATTGGGTGTGCTGGCAGGTGCAATTCTTACGGCAATTATCCAGTCTTCCTCTGCTTCTGTTGGTATTCTTCAGACTGTAGCGGAATCGACGGGAACAATAACTCATGCGATAGCACTGCCTATTCTGCTTGGTCAGAATATCGGTACCTGTGTAACTGCACTGATTTCCTCTGTTGGCGCAAACAAGGCTGCGAAGCGTGTTGCGATCGTGCATCTTTACTTCAATGTTATCGGCACGGTTGTGCTGCTCAGTTTGTTCTATCTCATCAATGCTTTTGTGAATTTCAGCTTTATGGACGAACAGCTCAGCGGAATCAGCATCCCGATAATCCACACCGCGTTCAACTTGCTTGCGACTGCGTTGTTCCTGCCCTTTACAAAGCAGCTTGAGAAGTTTGCCTGCCTTACCGTTCGCAACAAGAAGGGCGAGGAGGATGTGCAGATGCCCATGCTGGATGATCGTCTGCTGGTTACGCCCGGTATTGCTATCGAGCAGTGCCGTAACGTCTGCATCAGAATGGCTGATCTCACCAGAAAAACTATAATAGAGTCGCTGGATATGCTCACAAAGTATGACGCAAAGAAGGCGACCGAGATAATTGAAAACGAAACCACTATTGACATTTACGAGGATAAGATCGGATCTTATCTGCTGAAGGTAACAGCAAAGGACCTTAATGAGCATGACAGCAAGGTTGCATCCAAGCTTCTGCATACGATCGGAGATCTTGAGCGAATCTCCGACCATGCCGTAAATATCGTTGAGGCTGCCGAGGAGATGCATCAAAAGAAGATACGCTTCTCTGACGAAGCGCTTAGCGAGCTTGATGTTATAAACAACGCTGTTGAGGAGATACTCAACAAATCTATTGATGCGTTTATTGCTTCCGACATCTCTCTTGCTAAGCAGGTAGAGCCGCTTGAGGACGTTATTGACGATCTCAGGACAGAACTCAAGACACGTCACATCGAGCGTCTGCGCGATGGCAAGTGTACTATCGAGCTTGGCTTCATCCACTCTGATCTGCTGACCAATTTAGAGCGCGTTTCCGACCACTGCTCCAACATTGCGGTTTGCATGATCCAGGTCAAGGAAAACAACATGGATACTCACGAATATATGACAGAGCTGAAGCGTGCGGAGGTCTCCGACTTCAACACAGCACTTGAGGGTTACAGAAAGAAGTATTCACTTCCTGCTACACAGAACTGATAAAGATATTAAAAAAAGCTGCTTTTTAAAAGCAGCTTTTTTATTTTATGGCATTGAGAATTGCTTTGACATCTTCGTAATAATCCGGAACGAACGCATCGTTTTCAATTACGACGTCACCGATATATTCCAGTGCTATTGCGTTTATTTCCTCAAAAACGGTTTCGGGGAGGATACCCATATCGCGGCACAGAGCTTCTGCCTTATTGTCGTCAATAGCCTGTAAAACACTCAGCAGGCGTTTGTCGAGGACCTGGGCAAACTCTTTCCATGGCTCTTTCAAAGCCGAGAAGTCATGCTCGTTACGGTTTTCGGTTATTGCCTGCTCTGTAAGCTCCTCGAACACTTCGTCAACTATCGCTGCTGTCATTTCAGTGATCTTTTCTTCGGGCAGCGCATCTTCGTATTCTTCAATGATCAGCTTTCTGGCAGTTTCGTCAGCCTCGCGACGGATATTTTCCAGCGCGGACAGGTCGATCTCGATCTTTTTTGGCGCAGTATTGACGGGCTGATATTGTGGAGAGTCGCCGTAATCGGGCTTTTTCTTCCGCTTGGGCTCTTTTCGGGGTGGGAAGATACCGTGCTCATCGCAGTACGCATTTACAGCATTGGGTACTACCGATGCAAATTCCTGCTCGCTTACAGCCTTGTACAGCTTCTCGCGATTGAAGAAATCATCAAGAACCACCGAAAGATTTGGGACAATACTATATCTGAAGCCTGTGCGTTCGCGCAGGACCGACTCGGTAGCTTTAAGGATATATCCGATAAAATTGCGGAACGGCGCACTTTCAAAGCGCTCAAAACAGGGCTGACCGCGTTTAATGCAGTAACGTTCGGTGCTGCTTATGTGACAGGTACGAAATCCATCCATGCGTTCCTGATCGACATACGCACCCGCAAAAGGACTCCAGCCGAAATCCTTTTTCGCGCGTCCGCATATCAGCTCAAACAACGAGATACCATGCGCTCGGAAATAGTCTTCAAGTGCAGAGAGCGAAGCTTCGGCTGCATCGTTGAGAAGCGGCAGATGCTCGTCTGTATAAAAAATACTGCCTTTGATATTATAGGAGGAGTGGGAAGCGAGATATTCAAGCTTGTTGCTGTAATCGCCGCTTAAAAGCTCCGAAGTTATCTTGTCGGTGCTGTCGGGTTTTACAGGGAAGCTATGCGAAAGCTCCGAAAAATCTCCCTCGATATTATTGAATGCGTAGAAGTCCTTTAGCCACAAGGGCATTGTGTTGTCAAGCGAGGGGCAGAAGCCGCGGCAGTTTTCCCATACTCCGACAAGGCGGTTAAACGCATCCTGAGAGGACAGAACACCTATCTTGTTCATAAGCTCGTAGCAGTATAGGGTTATATATGGCTTGTCTATCTTGTAATAGGTGCCGCGCCTTGCATCGGTGCGCCATGTGAAATAGGTGCGAAGCTGCTCGGCAGACAGTGCTCCGTAGACAGGACGTTCGATGGCGCAGAATGCACTTCTCGTAAAGTCGTCCGTGACATCCTGCATGAATTCTCCCTGCTTTACAAGGGTGAGTTCGGCGCACTGGCGTACCATATAGCCCTTATATAGCGTCTGACCAAGCTCGCGCATCTGCCGTATCTTTTCGGTTATCGGCGCGTTTTCGTCGGGGGATTCGGGGGGATAAGCAAGCTCATCTTCGAGCATAGTGTGCTTAGTGCTTTGCTGGGGAGCTCTGCCGTAATATACAGTGTCGCGCGGTGGTATCTTTTCGCCGCGTTCTTCTTTTGCTTCGCTCATAGCCGTGTCAACAACATTTTCTATCTTGGCACGAATCAGCCGCTGAAGCTCATCCTGTATCTCTTTTTTGGTAGTTGCTTTGCTGCTGAAGAACAGCTTGAACTTTTCTGACACACTATCCCTCCTTCCTCATATCAAGTAAAGCCGCATAACACGCGGCTCTACACTTATTTTTTCATTATCAGCTGCTCCTCCCAGTCATCGGGGAAGCCTATGTGTGAAAGTTTAATAACATCTGAATTTCGCTTTATCATCTTTGCGATGGGCTGTACTACCTTTGTGTTCCAGTCGTCAGCGTTATGATACACCTGCTTCATCACCATCATATAGCCGAATACATTAGGCTCCAGCTCATAGTCGAGATGGCGCGGAGTCTTGGGCAGTACAGGAAATGTATTGCCGTAAAGCCTGTTGTAGTGAGCGCAGTAATTGCGCAGCTCGTTCATGCAGAATATCCAGTTGTCGAGCTCCGAGCTTGAGCAGTGGTAGAACTCGTCCGCAAGCTCCTTTTTGTCGGAGTTGTGCATATCCTTGTAGAAAAAAGCAAGCGTGCCGAAGCTGAACAGCTCCATTATTACCCACAGTGGGAAATCACCGTGGTATTTGTTGTTGTAGTGCTTTACAAATTCGCGCTCCTCGTTTGCCTCGACAAGGTGGCGTATCTTTCCCAGGAAAGCGTTGTGGTTGTGGCGGAAATCGAAATTTGTTGCATTGAGATAACCGAGTGCGCCGTATTTCAGCGCGTGGAAATTGGATATAGCGGCACGAAGTGCGATCTCTATCTCCTCTAAGGCTGCGATAAGGATGCTTCGCAGCCTGCGGTCTATCTCATAGACGCGCATGATATTCTCGAATGTCGTGCCGTCCTCATACCTGTCCTTAGCAACGCTGAACGGCTTGAAGTAGTTTGAAAGGCGGAAATAGTTGATATATTTCAGCGTTTCCTCTGCGTATTTTTCATCGTTTACGATACAACCGCGCTCTTTAAGCTTTGCTATCTGCTGTTTTATGGTTGACGGCAGCTTTTTCTTTGCCATTGCGGACCTCCGTTATCAGTCGTCCATCCAGAACACTTCGCGCTCGTGGCGTGTCTTTCTTGTCATGAGCGAAACAAGGCTCTCCTTTGGGTCTGTTCCGTTGTAGCAGATGTTCACTATCTCCTCGATGATGGGAGTATAGATGCCGCGCTCCTGAGCGAGTCTGAACGCGATCTTGCTGCTGGTGTAGCCCTCGACCGTGCCGACCTGCGCTACTGCATCAGCGGCAGCCATGCCCTCGCCGATGAGGAAGCCTGCGCGGTAGTTTCTGGAGTGCTGAGAGGTGCAGGTGACGATAAGGTCGCCGATACCTGCCATACCTGTGAAGGTCTTCCAGTTAGCGCCGAGCGCAACACCAAGTCGTGTTATCTCGGTCATGCCGCGGGTCATCAGTGCAGCCACTGTGTTGTCGCCGAGCTTCATGCCGCGTGCAATACCGCAGCCGAGCGCAATGGGGTTTTTTAGCACGCCGCCAAGCTCACAGCCTGCAACGTCGTCGTTTCTGTAAATTCTGTATTTCTCATTTGAAAGTGTCTTTTGGATATATTGTGCGGTTTCGGTGTCGTAAGCGGCGCACACCTCAGTAGTCGGAACAAGGCGCGCTATCTCCTCTGCGTGGCAGGGGCCTGTCAGAACGCCGATGGGATTGTTCGGGAGCTCGTCCTGAAGTATCTGAGAAAGGCGGTTGCCTGTGTCGCCCTCAAGTCCCTTGCTGACGTTTATCACAACGGTATCCTTGCCAATGTGCTCCTTTACAGCCTGCACTGCTCCGCGGTAGAACGGAGAGGGAATAGCGACCACTACCATATCCGCGCCTGCAACGCATTTCACATCAGTGGTAACGCCGAGGCTATCGGGGAGCTTCACTCCGGGGAGCAGGCGCTTGTGCTCGCGATCTGTGCGAAGCTGCTGAGCCTCCTCCTCGAATTTTGTCCATGTTATAACTTCATGGCCGTAATGGCTGTACAGCACGCCGAGCGCTGTGCCGTAGCCGCAGCCGAGTATTGCTATCTTTGCCATGACGTCCTCCTTAGGAACTTACTTTTTCGCCGAGCTTTTTCTCGGTGTGGGTGAGCAGTCTGTGGATATTTCCGCGGTGCATGAATACTATAAGACCAGCCGAAAGTGTTG
>JAZQEQ010000266.1:0-15881 GCA_045539055.1 Oscillospiraceae bacterium
TGCGGCAAGCCAGCAGTACGGCGGATTTACCGTTGCAAGCGTGGACGAGCTTCTCGCGCCCTATGCCGAAAAGACCTATCAGAAGCAGTTCGAGCGCTACAAGTCGCTCGGCGTTTCGGACGAGGTCGCTGACCGCGAGGCTATGGCTGATGTACGCGTCGATTTTGAGCAGGGCTTTCAGGGCTGGGAGTACAAGTTCAATTCCGTATCCTCCAGCCGCGGCGATTATCCGTTCATCACCATGACAGCAGGCACTGGCAGAAGCAAGTTCGCGAAGATGGCGAGCATCATCATGCTTGAAGTGCGCCGCAAGGGTCAGGGTAAAAAGACCTGCAAAAAGCCTGTTCTTTTCCCGAAGATAGTGTTCCTTTATGACGAGAATCTGCACGGCCCCGGCTGCGAATTAGAGGACGTTTTTGAGGCAGGTATCGAATGCTCGCAGAAGGCTATGTATCCCGACTGGCTGTCGCTTACAGGCGAGGGCTATGTTGCGTCTATCTATAAGAAATACGGTCGTATTATCAGCCCCATGGGCTGCCGTGCGTTCCTGTCGCCTTGGTTTGAGCGCGGAGGAATGGAGCCTGCCGACGAAAACGACAAGCCTGTTTTCGTGGGTCGTTTCAACATCGGCGCGGTATCGCTGCACCTGCCAATGATATACGCTAAGGCGCAGCAGGAGAGCAAGGACTTCTTTGAGGTGCTGGATTACTACCTCAACCTCATCCGCAGGCTGCACCAGCGCACCTATGCGTATCTCGGCGAGCTTAAAGCAAGCACAAATCCTCTTGCTTATTGCGAAGGTGGCTTCCTTGGCGGTCATCTCGGTATCCATGACAAGATAAAGCCGCTGCTGAAGTACGCGACAGCGTCCTTTGGTATAACCGCGCTGAACGAGCTCGAGCGCATCGCAACAGGAAAGTCTATCGCCGAGGGCGGCGAGTTCTCGATAAAAACGATGGAATACATAAACAAGCGTATTCTGGAGTTCAAAAAAGAGGACGGTCATCTCTATGCCATTTATGGCACTCCTGCCGAGAACCTCTGCGGACTTCAGATACAGCAGTTCAGAAAGAAATACGGCATAGTCGAGAATGTGTCCGACCGCGAATATGTATCGAACAGCTTCCACTGTCATGTTTCGGAGGATATCAGCCCGATTCAGAAGCAGGACCTTGAAAAGCGCTTCTGGGACCTCTTCAACGGCGGAAAGATACAGTATGTCCGCTATCCCATTGATTACAACAAGGAGGCTGTAAAGACGCTCGTCCGCCGTGCGATGAAGATGGGCTTCTACGAGGGCGTAAATCTCTCGCTTGCCTATTGCGACGACTGCGGTCACCAGCAGCTTGAAATGGATGTCTGCCCGAAGTGCGGCAGCTCTAACCTCACAAAGATAGACCGAATGAACGGTTATCTTTCTTATTCGCGTGTCAAGGGTGATACTCGCCTGAATTACGCAAAAATGGAGGAGATAAAGGACAGAAAGAGCATGTGACGGAGGTACAGAATGTGATGGCTCATGTAACAATGGCACACGATCTCTCAGGGCAGACAAAGATAAGAAGAATGGCAATAGCAACGATAATTACGATAATCGTTGCGTTCGTTGTTCATTCTGCTTTAAACCTGTTGATGTATATGTACAACAAAGGCTTTAGACCATCATGGTCAATAGACGTTTCGGGAATGCTGGATATACTGAGCAATCTGTTTATGCTTGTGCCATGCATAGTATGTGCAGTGCTTACTCTGTTGGCATCAAAGAAATGGCACAGAGCGACTGACATAATAGGGGCTAGTTTTATAGTCGGTTCTTCTCAGAATTTTCTTTTGTTCCTGAAAGCAGAATCTGACCGCCTCAGCAATTACCCAGAGTCCGGAGATATAACTTATGTTTTTGCTCTTTGGAGTATACCGATATTTGTTATCAGCGCAGCGGTAGGAACGATAATAATTCTGTGGGGTAGAGGCTTTTTTAAGAAAGCAACATTCCCAAAAATCGCGACAATTATCGGCATAATAGTTGCGTGGGCTTGGGGAAATCCCTATTCATGGCTCATGAGCGAGCTTCTCGGTGCTATTATCGGTGGTATCGCAGGCTTTGTGCTCAGCGTAATGTACTTTAATATTGTCTTTATAACAGTGCGTGCCTTGCGTCTTGAAAATGAGCTGGTTCAGCTGGAGCAGGAAAATGACAGAAATAGTATGTGACGGAGGTAATCATGAGAAAGGGCAGATTGGTATTGCCGAGCGAAGGCAATTTTATGAAGGTCGCCATCGCTTGCTTTGTTATACAGTTTATATTCAGATGCTTGTATGTGAATTTTTTCGGCGGTATCGGAGTGGGTATCCCATTCATCGGCGATACGATAAGCTCCATAAGCATTTATGGAGGCACTGATTATGCGGTCATGATATTACCGTTCTTACTGCATGATCTGCTGGCACTGGCGTTTTTTGTGCTGAACCTTATCGGAATACTGGAAGCGCGGAATAGCCTTACGATACTCGCGTGGTCGTGGTTCATACTGGCAGCTACACCGATAATAATTTTAGTAACGACCTCTGTTGCGACAAGCCCTCTTGGCTTCGACGTTCTGATGCCTGTATTTAGGATGAGCGACAACGGAGTGTTGATGGTGCTGTCCGTTATCTGCTGTGCGCTCACTGGGGTGATTCTGATACTTATTGACAGGGGCAGCTACAAGAACAAATATGTTCCCGCGCTGTGCGTGCTGGCTGTATTCCTGCTGAATTACGCGCTTCCGCTGATCATGTTCATTTGGGCAGGCTACTTTTTTATCTTTATTCTTAATCTTATCGGTGTCCTTTCCGCATTCCTCCCGACTGCGATAATATTGCTGTCGATGTATAATCTTTACACACCGATAGAGGTATCAGCTGAAACAGAGCAAAGACTGAATCCCTATATACCTCCCGAGCCATACGAGCAGGAGGTAACGCTCCCCGAAGAAAATACTGACTTAGGAGAATGATATGCGTTATCACAATATAACAACAGACGATATGCTCAACGGCGACGGGCTTCGCACCGTGCTGTGGGTGGCAGGCTGCGCTCACCGCTGTCAGGGCTGTCACAATCCCATAACGTGGGACATAGAGGGCGGAATACCCTTTGACGAAGCCGCTGAAGCCGAGCTTTTCGAGAAGCTGTCGGCGGACTACATAAGCGGCATCACATTCAGCGGCGGCGATCCCTTGCACCCTCAGAACAGGGAAGAGGTAACGCGCCTTGCAAAGCGCGTCAGAGCTGAATTTCCCAATAAAACTATCTGGCTGTATACAGGTTACAACTGGGAGGAGATATCCGATCTTGAGGTAGTTGCTCTTTGTGATGTGCTGGTGGACGGCAGGTTTGAAAAGAGCCTGTTTGATGCAAAGCTGCACTGGAAGGGAAGCTCTAACCAGCGCGTGATAGACGTAAAAGAGACCCTTGAGCACGGAAAGATAGTGCTCTGGGCATAAAGGAGAAACTATGAAAAGAATAGCAAGATTTGAAAAGGTAAGCCCCGCGCAGTTCGCAGAGGGCTTTGAGGGTGCAGATGCATCCGAGATATATGAGAGCATAAAGCTCCCGAAGCGTGCCACAGCAGGCTCGGCAGGCTATGACTTCTACGCGCCGTTTGATATTAAGCTTGCCCCAGGAGAAACGGTCAAGGTGCCAACTGGTATCCGCGCATGGATAGAGGACGGCTGGGTGCTGAAAATTTACCCCAGAAGCGGACTTGGCTTCAAGTTCAGACTTCAGCTCAACAACACCGTCGGCATAATCGACAGCGATTACTACAATTCCGACAACGAGGGTCACATTTTCATCAAGATAACCAACGACTCCAACGAGGGTAAGACTGTCGAGATACCCGCAGGCACAGGCTTCGCTCAGGGCATCTTCATCGAGTACGGCATAACGCTTGATGATGACGCGGACGGAGTGCGCAACGGCGGCTTCGGCAGTACGACATAAAAATAAAGGGCAGTTAAACTGCCCTTTTTGTTATTTCTTCTTTTTCTTCTTGCTGAACACAGGCTCGCTTTTCCTTGAATTTATCTCGGCTCGTTCACGAAGAGCCGCTTCTCTCGCTGCGTTCATTTCTTCTATCTTCTGCTTGCTGCGTTCAGCCATGTCAAGCAGCATCAGCTTTGTATTGAAGCTAGGCTTATCCAGCACTATCTCGAACAGCACGTTGTACAGCTCGTCAGCCTCAGCCTCGCTTACTACAAGGCGGCGGTCGATAAGTTCTCGCTTGGTTACGGCAAGCTGACTGGGGTCGTAGCATTCGCCCGTCTGGATTATTTCGTTCAGCGCCGCAAGGCTTGCTCTGAGCCTCTGCACGTCTGCACTCTCGGTGTCCTGCTTTTTGGCGCGGTTATCGGCGATCTCGCACTGGAGCAGGCTCCTCAGATCCTCTGCACCAAGGTTTCGGATAAGCTTTTTCAGTTCCTTGCGCTCCTCGGGTATCTTAACATCATGGTGGTATACCAGCCAGCTTATCTCATCAGCAAGGCGGCGCTCAAACCCCATTCTTCTCATGATGCCCTCGGCAAGCAATCTGCTGCGTTCGCCGTGTCCTTTATAGTGGGCAGCGCCTCTGCTGTCAACTGCGCAGCAGTCGGGCTTTCCGAGATCATGGAACAGCATAGCAAAGCGTATCGCAGGCTCAGGCACGGAAAAACCGACAGCGCGTGCCGTATGCGTCCATACATCAAATTCGTGGTATCTGCTTTGCTGGTCAAAGCCTATGCACGGTTCTATCTCAGGAATAAGATGCTTTAATATATCAGCATAGCTTTCAAGTACCTTTGTGGCAAATTTGCCCATAACGATGCGTGAAAGCTCCTTGAACACTTTATCGATCTCGGCATACTCAAAGCAGCTTACATTCTGTCGCATAGCCGCACGGGTAGGCTCGTCTATCACGAATTCACGCTCTGCGCAGTAGCGTATAGCACGAAGTATACGCGACGGCTCGGTGGTAAAGCTTCGCGACATATCATAGTAGGTCTCGGTAACAGGGCGGCCCTTGTCGTCCTTTGTAGTGCGTGTGATGTTCTCGCCTATTGCCACAACGCGCTTTTCTTCTCCTGCCAGACAGGATTTTCCCCCGTAAAGGTCAATAAGCCCCTCTCTAGGAGAATAAGCCATTGCATCCATGGTAAAGCCTCTGCGGGAAAGGTCTGTTTCAAGGTCGTTTGCATACATTACACGGTTTCCGACCACCTCGCGGCGGTATGGCGAAACACTGATTATCATACCTACGACCGTAACAAGTATCTCGCCGCGTTTGATATTCTCGTCCGAGATACGGTAATCGCGGAAAGCAAACATTATGTCATTTATTTCGGCATTGGTGACAATATCGAAATCCTGTGGGCTGTTTCCAAGCAAAAGCTCCCTGACACAGCTTCCCACTATATACGCGTCAAACCCTGCGTTTTCAAGTACCGTAATAGCTTCGGTCACCTGACCTGGCAATATGATCATTTAATCACTTCCTTACCCTGTATTTCAGTATCTCAAATGCTATTTCTGTTGTGAATACATCGTGCTGACCGAAATATCCGTACAATTTGTTGCAGTCCTCACGGGAGGTCTTGTAGAAGTACGGTGTCATCATAAACAGCGCGTTCAGCTGCTCCTGTTCGGTTATTTCGAGAGTGTAGCTGACCTCGTTCTTTCCGAGAAAATCAAAGCCGTCAATTTCGTATGGCTTTACCTCATTGGTGCGCGGCTCGTCATACAGCACTTCGCGAAGCCCCTGCAGATGCCGCTCGGCAGGGATGGCGGTTATAACACAGCCGTCTTTTTTGAGTATGCGTGAGAGCTCGTCCGTCTGAAACGGTGCAAACACCACAGCCGCCAAGTCCACCGAGTCGCTTTTTATCGGCATACGGAACACGCTTGCAACTGCGGTGGTGATGCCCCGCGGCTTTACACGGGCTTTAGCCGCAGCCAGCGCATTCTTGCTTATATCTATTCCGAATATCTCGGGCGTCTTTCCGCGCTCTTTTAAGTAGTCGCAGACCCCTGCGGTATAGTAGCACTCGCCGCAGCCGCAGTCAGCTATAACAGGCGAGGGGAGAGTAGCGGTAAGCTCCTCGGCAGCCTTGCAAAGCCCATTCAGCAGCGGCTCATACGCGCCGCTGTTCAGAAAATCGCGCCTTGCCGCAACCATTTCCTTGCTGTCGCCCGGGTCTTTAACGTTCTTGTGTTGCGAAAGCAGCAGATTTATATATCCCTTAGCTGAAATATCGAAGCAGTGGTTTTTCGGGCACTTCGCTGTGTTAGCCTCAATATGCAGCAGCGGCGCCTTATCAAGCCCAAGCTTCTCGCCGCAAACGGGGCAGGTGAATATGTTCAAATCGTATCTCCTTTTTTCAGAACTCGACACCGAGCCTGTATGCTTTCTCAAGGTGCATAGGCTTCATTCTTTGCAGCAGCTCCTCATCATAATGGCTAATACCGTCAAAGAAAACCATGTGCTTTTCCTTCGCACGCTGATTTATGCGGTCGGAGAGCATTACTGTTTCCATAGCCTGCTTGTTTCCTGTTTCTTCAAGGCTCTGCAGTGTCTTTCCTGCGGGCGCGAGAAACAGCGCCTTTTCGAGTATCTTCATATTGCAGTCGGCATACGCGTAACCGCAGCTCCACACCCTGTCAAACCAGCCCACCAGCTTTGCAGGTGCCTCGGTCCAGAAAACAGGATAGACGAAAACGATCGCGTCCGCGGCTTCTATCTTATCCTGTTCAGCCTTAACATCGGCAGGAACAGGTAGGTCTGCGCGGTAGTAGGTCTCACGCATAAATTCGTCCTCTGTCATGTCGGTACGGAAATCCATCTCGTACAGGTCCGACAGAGTGATCTCATGCCCGGCATCGCTGAGTCCTCTCATAAAGCTTTCGAGTATCTCGTGAGTGAAGCTCGTCTTGCTGGGATGACAGTAAACAATAAAAACTTTCATATTATCACCAGAGCCTGAAACCGTATATCCTGTAAAAGCTTCCGCCAAATCCGCCCATGAAAGTAAATCTCGCCTTGTAAATACCGTTCAGTCGGTCAATGTAGCGCTTGAGGATAATAGGCTTGTTTATAACGCATTTAGCTTTTTCTACGCGCTGTTCAAGTACAGCGGGATCGCTCATGGAAAAGTCGATCTTTGCCTTTACGGCATTTATCGGATTTTTGAATTTTGACATCTTTGCAGCCGCGTTTGAATAAGCGTCAAATACGAACGAGCATTTTTCAAATCTCGCACTAAGCGCCTTCATGATCTCGGTCATGTCGTCAATACTCAGATACATCGACAGTCCCTCTGCGATCACCAGTACCCGTTCGCCGTTGTATTCGATCGAATCGAGCCACTGCATATCAGCGGCAGAAGATGCTATCAGCTTGTAGCTGTCAGATTCGGGAAAGTACTGCTTTCTGAGCTCGATAACTTCGCTGAGATCCAGATCATACCAGCGCTTCGGCTTGTGCTCGATTCTGTTGCAGCGGCTGTCAAGTCCGCATCCGAGGTGGATCACGATACAGTCGGGGAAACGCTGTACGAAACGATCGGTAAGCTCGTCGTAGTGCTTGGCGCGCATAGCCATATAGATCGCAAGCTTTTTAGACTTGTCAACATCAGAGAAATCATATCCGCAGCTTTCAACGATCTCCTCAGCGGTCGTGTCTGCGAAGAAGCCCTCGCGGCTCATCATGGCCTTGCTGTAAAGCGGTATAAAAAGAGTTTTACTTTCGTTGGTCATATCGGCCTCCATATAAGCAAATGATCTACAAATATATTATATACCATTATAATGCCATAATCAAGCGGTAACCGACAAATTATGCTTGTGCAAAATAAACAAAAGAGAGTTTAACATTTGTACACCGAATGTCAAAAAAATCCCACAAAAACAGTTGCAATTTATGTAAATTTACTATATAATAGACGTATGAGATTTTTAAGTGCGGACTTGTTTTAGTTAATATATACAATTAGCGCATTTCATTAAGTCTTAATTTTTTATTCGGAGGTTACCCCATGAAAACATTCAAAGCTGACAGTATCAGAAACGTTGCCCTCGCAGGCCACGGCGGAAGCGGCAAGACAGCCCTTGCAGAGGCTATGCTGTTCAAGTGCGGTCTTACCGACAGAATGGGCAATACAGCCGACGGCAATACTGTATGCGACTTTGACGCAGAAGAGATCAAGAGAAAGATATCCATCAACGCTGCTGTTGTAAACGCAGAGTGGAAGGATACTAAGATAAACATTATAGACGCTCCCGGTCAGTTTGATTTTATCGGCGGTATGTACGAGGCTGTACGCGCAGCTGAGTCTGTTATCATCACCGTAAACGGCAAGGACAGCGTTTGTCCCGGTACTATCAAGGCATATAACCTTGCTTGCAAGGAGAATAAGGCAAGAATGCTCGCAGTTACCTGTATGGAGGTAGAGAATTCCGACTTCTATAAGGTACATACAGACCTCAAGATCGCATTCGGTCCTTCCGTTTGCCCCATAGTTGTACCTTTCGATAAGCACGGTCCTGTTGAGGCTTATATCAACCTGCTGACCATGAAGGCTTATAAGTACGACAGCAAGGGCATTCCTACTGAAGTAGAGATGCCTGCTTCCGAGAACAGAATCGCAGGTCTTCGTGCAGCGATGGCTGAGGCTGTTGCAGAAACAAACGAGGAGTTCATGGAGAAGTTCTTCGAGGGTGAGGAGTTCACACAGGAAGAGCTCGTAAAGGGTATCCATGACGGTATCGCAAGCGGCGCTATCACACCTGTTGTATGCTGCGCAAACGATACTCTGTCCGGTGTTGATATGCTGCTTGATGCAGTAGTAAATTGCCTGCCTTCTCCCAATGAGAGAAAGCTTGAGATGACAGAGGATGATATCCTTGAATATGACGAGAACAAGCCCCTCAAGGCTATCGTTTTCAAGACCATTGCCGACCCGTTCGTAGGTAAGATCAGCTGCCTTAAGATCGTTCAGGGCAAGATCACAGGCAAGACAGAGCCTGTAAATGCTTCCACAGGCGAAACTGTAAAGTTTGGTAAGCTCGTATCTCTGTGCGGCAAGAAGCAGGAGGAGATCCCCGAAGCTTATGCGGGCGATATCGTTGCCGTTACAAAGCTTGATGCAAATACAGGCGATACACTGTGCGATGCTGCTGATGTAAAGGCGCTCGCACCTATGGAGTTCCCCAAGGCTTGCTACTATATGGCAGTTAAGCTTGCGGGCAACGGCGACGAGGGCAAGCTGTCCACAGCTATCCGCCGTCTGCTTGAAGAGGATAAGACTCTCGCCTATGTTCATAACCACGAAACTCACGAGCGCATCATCGGCGGTCTCGGTGAGCAGCATCTTGACGTCACTGCAGCTAAGCTCAAGGCTAAGTTCGGCATGGAAGTTGCTCTCTCTGCACCTAAGATCGCTTACCGTGAGGCTATCAGAAAGCCTGTTACGATTGAAAGCAAGTACAAGAAGCAGTCGGGCGGTCACGGCCAGTATGGTCATGTAAAGATCGAGTTTGCTCCTTATGACGGTGATGAGCTGCTGTTCGAGGAGAAGATATTCGGTGGTTCTGTTCCCAAGAATTTCTTCCCCGCAGTTGAAAAGGGCCTTCAGGAGGCTTGCGAGCACGGTACTATCGGCGGTTTCCCCGTAGTAAAACTCAAGGCTACCCTGATCGACGGTTCTTACCATCCCGTTGATTCTTCTGAAATGGCATTCAAGACAGCCGCTTCCATGGCAGTCAAGGATTGTATGAAGGAGGCTCAGCCCTATCTGCTCGAACCTGTAAACAGCTATATTATCCTCGTTCCCGATGACAAGCAGGGCGATGTTATGAGTGCTCTGTCCAAGCGTCGCGGCAGCGTACTCGGTATGAACTCTATCGGCAACGGAATGACCGAGCTTACAGCTGAAGCACCTGAGTCTGAGATGGTTGACTTTGCACTGCTGCTCCGTCAGATCACACAGGGTCTCGGCGAGTTTACAGCAGAGTTCGCAAGATACGATATGCTTCCTCCCGGAACAGAGATCAAGGCATAAAACTCCTTTTTCAGGTTTTTTCATACGCGGCCCTCTCCTTTTTGGAGGGGGCTTTTGTTTTAGCGTGATAACACACTAAACGCCACATTAACACATGAAAATGTAGCGTTTCACGAGATTTGGTGAAAATAACATTTTTTAACCCCAAAAATTGGCTAAATTATGCTAAAAACCACTTGCAAAAAATCAATAGATATGGTACAATAAAACCAATTAGATAGTAGTCTATTTTCTTGCACTATAAAATAGAAATGCTGCCTTACAGTATGAAGGGGAGGAATCACATGGAAAAGAAGGGTTTTGCTTTATTCACAGCACTTCTTATGGCGTTCCAGTTCTTTGTCGCACAACCTTTTGTAGGCATGGATCTGTATACCGCCAATGCTTCTGAGTCCGATGCTATCTCGGTCGAGGAAGCAAATATCGAGGTCACCGCTTCTGATATAACGATCAACGGAGTGGAGCTCACAGAAAATACAGAGGTAAAGACGGGCGATAAGCTGCAGTTCAAATTCAACTGGGAGATGCCCGAGAACTTTACTTATGTTAACGGTAAGTTCTATTTTGATCTGACGGATCAGCTTTATGGCATCTCGCTCGGTGATCAGACTATAACAGTAGTCGATGGTGAAGGAGAGCCTACTGCGATCTACACAGTAGACGGCGACAAGCTTTACATACAGCTTCTCAAGGGCTCATCCAACCGTTCGGGTGCCTGTCAGCTTGATGGCACGATAAACCTTAGCGGTGTTCAGACGGGAAGCGACGGTAAGTTTAATTTAAAGCTTATCGATAAGACCGTTTCCGTTATTGCACCCGAAAGGATCCCCGGACTTTGGACAACAAAGGGTACAGTCGGAACTGCCTACTACGGAGAAGATGGAAAGCTCTATCAGGACTTCGAAATCAAAGTCGGTAGTAACAATGCGACATCCGAGTCAGTTGTATTCACCGATACATACGGCAGTGTTTATACGGCGATCACAAATGTAAAGGTTGATGGTGCTGATGCTGCGTATACAACAGGCACCAACAGCTTTTCCATAGACCTCGGCAATATTGACAGCAACGTAACCAAGAGCATTACATATACCGCAGAGCTTGACCCTGCTACTGCATTCGATTATTATCAGAATATGTGGATGTACCAGAATGAGGTGACAAACACCGCGACTGTTACATCTCCCACTTCCGAAGACAAGACAAGCTCATCGTATTATACGATCTCTTACCCCTCGTTATCCAAATCGGGAACTTATAACGAAACAACAGGTAAGATCTCCTGGACGATAACAGTCTGGGGCAACATCTATAAGGATTTCGAGTTTACAGTTAATGATGTTATTTCCCATGGCCTTGCTCAGGTAGGTACTATTGACAAGTCTGCGTTCACTGATAATGGTGACGGCTCTTATACATACACCTATGAAACAGACGCGTCTTCTCTTGCTGACACTGCCCTTGACCTTAATGTTACAAATTCAGCGACAGTTGAATTCGATAACGTTGATGATACTTATTCTGCCACCGGCGCAGTGACCATCGACGGAAGCCTTAAGGATTTTGTTGAGAAATCTCATGTAAAGAACGGCGAAACAATAACATGGACAGTTACTATCGATGTACCTGATGATGTCGATGTTAACTCGATCGAGATCAGCGATGTTCTTATGGCGAATAACGATTACGGCTACGGCGAGGAGTGCTTTGCAAATGGCTCTGTCTCCAAGCAGGACAGTACCGTATCCACATCCTCGTTTAAGATAACTACTGCGGGTGGAGCAACCTACACCATAGCTAACATTACCGATATCGGTACCTACGCATTCGGCGCTCATTACATGAATGTTGCCATAAACAATGCTGACTTCATTGAGTCCGTTAAGGGTACCTCGCTCACGCTTACATACGATACGACAGTTCAGGATTCTGTTACAAGATGCAGTAACACCGCAAACATCAAGCTGGTAACACCGATCGGCTCTGCATCTGACAGTGCAACTGATCAGTATGTAAATGATTCTCTCATTGTTGAAAAGAGTACTGCGTCCAATAGCTATTACTGGAGTCAGGGAAAGAATCGCCTTGGTTGGGCAGTATTTGCTTCTTCCGCTAATTTCGCGGCAGGCGAAACTATAACGATAGTTGATACACTGCCCGAGGGCTATACTATTGAAACTGCTTCTGTGCATCTCGATGCCGCAACCGGAGTATATTATGTCGGCGCAAGCGGAATAGATGAGTACATAAGCACATCCGTGAGTGGTGGCACAGTTACTTTTACTATCGATATCACAGATAAGGTGATGAAGGCGATCGAAGACAGCGGTGCGTCTACACTGCGAGTAACATATATAACCGCTGTAACTGATGATGAGTATACAAACTGGATACTCGGCAATGCGCCTAAGGACTATACCAATACAGCAACCGTTACCTATGATGGTAAATCCGCTGATTGTGAACACACACAGACCCTCACCCCCGAGCCCTGGATGCTGTTTGACAAGAATTATGACAAGGGCGAGCAGGGTACAGGCGAGGATAAATCGTATTATGCTTACTATTCCTTCAAGGTAAACTATTACGGCGAGGAGCTGAATGGTGGTCAGCCTTATGTTCTGACAGACGTACTGGGAACGAACCTTACTCTTGATCCCGACTCTGTTATGATCAACTATTCTAATGACACATCACGATTCAGTTACGCTGACAACACGCTTACCATCACACTTGATGACAGCACGTCATACAATATCTCTTATAGAGCTAAGGTCACACAGATCAATCTCAGTGCACCTGACTCCGAAGCTCAGATCAATACCAAGTTCGGCAACACCGCTTCGATAGAACTTGGCGGAGAGCATGTATTTGAAGACAGTGCTATCGTTGATGAGAACACCTACCGCTCCAAGGGTGATTATGTGTTCGATCAGACCGAGCACGAGATCACGATCTCGGGCAGCAAGATCTGGATCAATGACGGTGTGTTTACAGGAACACCTCGTCCCGATGAGATCAAGATAACTCTTGTATGCACAAAGACAACACCTGCGTCGGTAGTTACTACTTCTACCCAGACAATTACAGTAAATCCTCCTGTGGATGATCAGGGTAACTGGACATATACTATCGAAAATCTCATTACCAAGGATGCTGACGGAAATACATATTCCTACGAAGTAAGCGAGGTAACGGTCGACGGATATTCGGTTGAATATTCCGATGGCAGAACAGGTCTTACAGGATCCGGTGATGTAGATCTTGATATTACAAACACCTTTACAGCAGTTACCAATGAGGTAGGCTCGCTGAAGATAACTAAGGTATGGACAGGCGACGACGAGTCCTTCCGCCCTGACATAACATTCACACTTACCGATAGCACAGGCAAGGAATATACAAAGGTTCTGACATCAGGTGCCGACAGTGTAACTTTCACTGACCTGCCGCTGTATGTATATGACCGAAACGACGACGGCTCTCTTAAGCGTGAGTTCAGAAAGTATAAGATCAGCGAAAGTACGCATGATGGTTATGAATCGGATATCATTCCCGATACATGGTTCGCGCTGACTGACAGCTTAGATCACACAACAGCTCTTGCTGCTCCTGTAGAAAAGACTGTTACAAATACCTTTACTGCTGATGATATCGAGATAGGTGATCTCGTGGTGAACAAGACTTGGGGCGATATAGATGATACTCTCCGTCCTGACACCATTACCATCACATTGACTGATCTCAGCACAAACCAGACCTTCACAAAGACACTTTCCAAGAACGACGCGAGCGTAACATTTACAGGTCTGCCTCTGTACACTTACACCAAGGGTACTGACGGCGCGCTTGTACGTGAGCTCAGAATGTACAGACTCAGTGAGAACGCGGTAAGCGGCTACACAGCTATTCTCCCCAATGACTTCTCTCTGGTCGACGTCGTTACTCCGAATGCAGGTCTTGCAACACCTGCAGAAAGAACTATCATCAATAACCTTGATGAGATAGCAGATGAAACAGGCTCTGTTGAAGTGACTAAGGAATGGATCGGAGATACGATCGCCATCCGCCCTGATATCACGATCACATTGACTGATAACACCGGTGAGATAAATGAGAGCAAGGTGCTGACAGCAGGCAGCGATACAGTATTGTTCGAGAATCTGCCCCTGTATACTTATACAAGAAACGGCAGCGAGCTCGTTCGTACTCCCAGAGTATATACTGTTAGCGAGATCACTCCCGATGGATATACCGCAACACTTCCTGTGTCGTTCAAGCTTACCGAATCGACCGCAGCGGGAACAAAGCTGGTCGATCCCTATGAAACAACTATCACAAATGAGTTTACCGCTGATGATACCGAAAAGGGCGCGCTTAATGTGAACAAGCTGTGGAATGATGATTCCGATGCTCTGCGTCCCAACAGCATCGTCATCACACTCACAGCTGATACGGGTGCAGTTTATGAAGCTGTTCTTGCATCGGACGGCACAAACGTAACGTTTAATGATCTTCCCATATACAAGTACAGCAAGGATACTGACGGCACTCTGAAGCGTGAAGCTATAAAGTATACCATCAGCGAAAGCAATGTTTCGGGTTATGTCGCAGAAATTCCTGCCGCATTCTTCCTTACTGAAGTTCCGATCGGCAACACCGTTGAAAAGACGATAACCAATACGTTTACAGCAGCGGATAATGAGATCGGTGATATTACGGTCAATAAGGTATGGGCAGGCGATACTTCCGCGATACGTCCTGCAAGCATAACTATAAAGCTCCTTGCTGACGGTGTAATTATTGGCGAAAAGCAGATCACTTCTGGCGCAACGAGTGCAATATTTGAGGATCTGCCCATCTACAAATATTCCGTAAACGGCTCCGGAGAGCTTGTGCGTGAGCTTATAGCTTACACGCTTCAGGAGGATAATGTTGACGGCTACACCGCAACGATCCCTGCGGAGTTCAAGCTTGCTGCTGACGATACTGTAAGAGCTCCTCTTGCTGCTCCCGTGGTAAAGGAGATCAAAAACACATTTACAGCATCCGAAACGGAAACAGGAATCCTTAAGGTTACAAAGGTATGGGAGAATGATTCTGATGCAGTAAGACCTTCTGTCATCTCGTTCACTCTTACAGATGAGGCTGGCAACAGCATCACAAAGAATCTTTCTACAGGCACTTTCGTTACATTTACTGACCTTCCTCTGTACAAGTATTCGTTAGACGGTAATGGCGATCTTCGTCGTGAGCCGATGATGTACACACTTGAGGAAAGCTCCATAGACGGTTATACAGCAACTATCCCCGCGCCTTTTGCTCTTACGGATATCACTGCTGAAAACACTGTCATCACGATTCCCGTTGAAAAGACTGTAACAAACAAGTTTACAGCACCCGAGGAGGAGAAGGGAAGCCTCAAGGTAACAAAGATATGGATAGATGATACAGACGCGCTGCGTCCTGCAACTATCACTATCACTCTTGAGGATGACGCAGGAAACACCTACACAGAAACTCTTGCAAACGGCGATACTTATGTGATGTTTGATGATCTGCCGCTTTACACTTACAGCAAGGATGCAAGCGGCAAGCTCGATCGCACAGCGATCAAGTACACACTTGCTGAGAGCGATGTCGATGGTTATACCGCTACACTTCCCGATGAATTCGTGCTTGTTGAGGATGGACATACAGGACCTCTGACAACACCTGTTGAAAAGGAGATCACAAACAAGTTCGAGCTTGCGACTGAGGAGATAGGTGATCTCAAGGTCAACAAGAATTGGGTCGGCGGAACTCCT
>JAZQEQ010000267.1:0-4890 GCA_045539055.1 Oscillospiraceae bacterium
TCTTACAAAATATCCTGACCTCTATATCATCCTCGCCATCAGGTATTTTTATATCAAACACATCAAAAATAAGCTGATTTTCAGTCTCAGTGAAATTTAGCAAAGGATTATCCATAGAACCGGTGGCATGCTTTAGTTCTCCCTGAATTAACTCTTTCGCTGTGTGACTCTCTTCATCAAGCTGCTTATCAAATGATCTAAATTGTTGATTTACAATGACCACTCCAATTGTTAAAAGCACGACTAAAACGACTATAAATATATTTTTCTTCACAAAACCACCCTTTGCTCATTTTCATAATCATATTATATCACAGTAGCAAAGCGATTTCAACCCCTGTTACCACAATTTACCTCTCCCCTATTTCCACAAAACCCTTGACAAAACTGGATTTTAATGTTATAATCTTAGTAACAATTACTATTATGATTATCAAATGAGGTATATATGAAATTTTCAAGACAGCGAGAGATGATACTTAATCAGGTGCGGGACTTCCCCATCCACCCTACCGCAGATCAGGTGTACACCGCCCTCAAAAGCGATAACCCCAATCTCAGCCTCGGTACGGTGTACCGTAACCTCAATCAGCTGAGTGAGATGGGTCTGCTTCTTAAAATACGTATCGCAGACGGAAGCGACCGCTTTGACGGCCGCACAGACAGCCATTTCCACATGGTCTGCGATGAATGCAAGCAGGTGTATGATGTTGAGCTGACGGAGCTTGACGGGCTTAATGATGTAGTTTCACAGAAATACGGACATGAGCTGACTATAGTGACGCTCAATCTCAACGGAATCTGCTGCGAATGCCGCAAAAAAACACAGAACTAAACAGACAAACTCCCGCACTGCTGCGCGGGAGTTTTTTTATTCAGCAAGCTTTATCAGCTGTTGGAAGATGTGTTGCCGCCGTTTGCCTGCTTGTAGGAATTGATCATATCCTTAACCATCTGACCACCGATAGAGCCGGCCTGCTTGGAAGTGAGGTCGCCGTTGTAGCCGTTGTTAAGAGCAACGCCTACCTCGCTTGCAGCCTGCATCTTGATGCTGTTGAGTGCGGATTTATTCTGCTTGTTGGAAGCCATAATAATTATCTCCTTAATATTTTGCTTAATTTCTTTCAAGGACTTTCTTTCGTCCTTGCAGTAGTATTATTTTCGGCTGAGCAAAAAATATTAAAGGAAATTGTATGAATAAATTTTCCGAATTTAACCGCACGGAATCATCCGCAGATCTCGCGAGCGAGCTTATTTGCTCTCGCGTAAACTTCATTTGCGTCAACGGTGAGAAATTTTCCGTTTTCGTAAAGCACCTTACCGTTTATAACGGTCATATAGATGTTCTGCTTGCTGCCTGCGTATACAAGGTTTTTCGCGATATTGTGGATAGGCTGCATATTAGGCTGGCTGAGGTCTATAACCGCGAAGTCCGCGCATTTTCCTTCGGCGATAACATCGCAGTCCTTAAGTCCCATTGCAAGCGCACCGCCCTTTGTTGCCATTTCAAGCACATCAAACGCAGGACACGCGGAAGCGTCGTACTCGCGCACCTTCTGAAGCGCAGTTACAAGGAACATCTCACGGAACATATCAAGACAGTTATTGCTTGCCGCGCCGTCTGTACCGATAGCGAAATTCATCATTCCATTGCGCTTCATCTCGCAGATAGGCGCAATTCCGCTTGCAAGCTTCAGGTTAGACGAGGGATTTGTAACCATCCAAAGCCCCTTGTCGCGGTATATTTCCATATCCTTATCATCAAACCATACGCAGTGGAAGCCGCCTCCGCCGTATTCCAGCATACCGAGCTTGTCAAAAAGCTGAGTGGGAGTCATTCCGTAGCGCTCGATACAGCCCTCGACCTCGGACTTGGTTTCGCTGTTATGGGTGTACATCGGAGCCTTGTATTTCTGCGACAGAGCAGCCATGCCTTCTAATGTTTCGCGTTTTGTGGTATACTCTGCGTGGAAGCCAAGCTGATAGCTGATAAGCTCATTATAGGAATTGAACTTATTGTACTCCTCCTCTATTCCCTCAACAGTTCCGCCAAAGTCATTTATAGAGCCACAAAGAACTGTCCTGAAGCCCATATCGGTGTTTGCCTTTGCGTAGCTGTCAAGCTTGAAATACATATCAAAGCTTGATGTGATACCGCTTGTAAGGTATTCCATATTAGCAAGCTGAGTGAAAACATAGATTGCATCCTCCGTCAGCTTTGCCTCATGAGGGAAAACCTGATCATAAAGCCAATCATTCAGTGGCAGATCATCAGCGAAGCTTCTGAGAAATGTCATTGCGCCATGAGTATGCGCATTCTTGAAGCCAGGAATTATCAGCTTTCCGCTAAGGTCGATCTCGCGGTCAAAGCTACCCTGCTCTGATTTCGGCGCACCGATATAAGCGATCTTGCCGCCGTCGGTATGAAGCTCACCCTCGATGATCTTATCATCGGTCATTGTAAGTATTTTAGCATTGTAAAATCTTAGTTTCATTCTTTCACTCCTTATTTGATTTTAGCACAGTAATAGCCGCGTAATGCAATATCTCAAAACGTTCAGGATACTTTTTCAGCATCTCATAATGTTCTTTATCAAATCTTGCATAGTCTTCGGCATTAAGGCTTGCGCCAACGCCGCGACAGGCTTTCATTCTGCCATGCCAGCTTTCGCGTGTAAACGGTACATTCAGGTCAAGCTGCTCCTGACACTCAACTGTAAAATATTCAAGATACTCCTGCGGCGCTTCGATAAGCGCTCTTTTAAAACCGCACCCGTTCCATGTAGGATTATACTTAAGCACCATTTCTTCACTTGCAGCTGCTATCTTGTCCTCAAAGGGCAGCCAGTTCATCACGATAAAAGCAAGCCTGCCCTGCGGTTTCAGCTGCGAATACAGCGCTTTTGCTGCTTTTTCGTGATCGAAATACCAATAGCACTGGCAGGCAGTTATAGTGTCAAAGCTGTTTTCAGGGAAAAGCTGTTCCTCTGCACCACCTACCTCAAATCGGATATCAAAGCCGTTTTCGGCAGCAAGGCGCTTTGCCTGTTCTATCTGCTCAGCTGAAAGGTCTGTGCCTGTGAAATCTACACCTGTGTTATACAGTGCTCTCGGCAGAACTCCTGTTCCAGTACCTATATCAAGTACGCTCGTTCCGCGCTCGTAAAGTCCGAGGGCAATCAGCTTTTCATAGAATTCGGGCGGATAGATATCACGGAATTTAGCGTAGTCCTCGGAGGCTTTTCCCCAGTCAAACGGTCTGCCGCCGTCGAAACGGTCATCTTTTATCATCGTTCTCTATCTCCTTATAGACCTTGATTATTGAATTAAATCGGACACGAACAGAATAAGTCTTATTTTGCTCCAGCTTTTCAAAATCTTCACCGTAAAAGTTCATGGTATGCACAAACTTCTTACCGACATAAGTAAGGTCAATCGTCAAATGAGGCACAACAGATGTAGCCGTATCACGCCATTTACCTGCCGCATTATTGTCATACACCTCATGCAGGCTTGTTCTTTTCTTTACAACAACTATCTGTCTGACTTTTCCTTTGTAAAAGAAACGCAATAGTACAAAGGCTACAATAGCAAGGATAATAAGTATTCCAATCAGTGGTCCTACCCAGTCAGGTAGAGTAACACTCATTGGACTTGCAGTTACATCAGTATGCATATGTATCACCTATTACAAGAACAGTTCCGCAAGGCTCTTTGTGTAAGGATACCTTGCTATTCCCTTTTCGGTTATTATAGCAGTTACCAGCTCCGCATCTGTCACGTCAAAGGCGGGATTATAGCACTTGACATCGCTTTCCGCCATTGGTTTATTAAAGAACATAGTCTTTATCTCGTCGCCGCTGCGCTCCTCAATAACAATATCATTACCACTCTCGCAATTAAAGTCGATAGTAGAGGACGGACAGAAAACATAGAACGGAATATTATGGTACTTTGCATTTATTGCAACCGAACGAGTACCTATCTTATTTGCGACATCACCATTTGCCGCTACCCTGTCACATCCGACAAAGCACGCGTTTATCTTGCCCTGCTTCATAAGCAATGAAGCAGCATTGTCACAGATAAGGGTCACATCGATTCCTGCGTGATTAAGCTCAAAGGAAGTCAGCCTTGCGCCTTGCAAAAGTGGTCTTGTTTCATCGCAGTAAGCGTGGAATTCATAGCCTTTTTTCTTACCGAGAAGCAGCGTGCCGAGTCCTGTGCCGTATTCGGTAGCGGCAAGCGCACCTGCATTACAGTGCGTAAGTATTCCGTAACCGCTCTTGACAAGAGTAAGTCCGTTCTCTGAAATAGCGCGGCACATTGCTCTGTCCTCGTTGTAGATAGCCATGCACTCCTCGCGGAGCTCATTCAGACGCTGATCATAAGGAAGCTCTGCATTTGCTTTTGCTGCGGCTGTCATCCGACAAACGGCATAGCTGAGATTGACCGCAGTCGGACGTGAGGAGCAGAGGTATTCACCAGTCAGCTCCAGTCGTTCCATAAACTGCTCATCATCGGGCAGCTTCTGCGCCAGCACATACATAGCAAAACCAGCCGCAACACCAATTGCAGGTGCTCCGCGCACACGAAGATTAAGTATAGCCTCGAAAATATCATTTGCCGTTTCAAGGCGCAGATATTTTATTATGTTCGGCAGCAGAGTCTGATCCAGTATCTCGACAGCCCTGCCATCATCGGATAATCTTACAGTAAACATAAATCTCTCCGTAAAATTATTGCGGCAAGAACGATCCTGCCGCAAAGGATTTAGTTGAAATAAACAAGCTCTGTATCTGCCTTTTCGGTAGGCGCAATAGTCTTTGCTACAATTACAGGACCTGTTCCCTTGTAAGCGGAGTGCTTCTCGGAGATGACCTCTCCGCA
>JAZQEQ010000268.1:0-4266 GCA_045539055.1 Oscillospiraceae bacterium
TTGTCGATGCCCATGCCGAAAGCGTTGGTTGCAACTATTATATCGCAGCGGTCATAGATAAAGTCATCCTGTGCCTGTTTTCGTTCCTCGTCAGAAAGTCCTGCGTGGTAGCGTGCCGCTCTGAAGCCGTTAAGCTGTAAAAGCGAGCACACCTGCTCGACATTTTTACGCGTGGAGCAGTAAACTATGCTGCTCTTGCCGCCTGCGTTGCGCATGATATTCAGCAGCATCGCGTCCTTTTCGGTGGGAGTGCCTGAGCGCACCTCAAAATAAAGATTCCCGCGGTCAAAGCCTGTTGTTATCCTGAAAGGCTGCGAAAGTCCAAGGATATCCACGATATCGCGCTTTACCGCCTCGGTCGCAGTCGCCGTGAAAGCCGCCAGTGTCGGGCGGTTTGGCAGAGCCTGCACAAACTCGGCTATCTTCAGATAGCTCGGGCGGAAGTCCTGTCCCCAGTGCGAAACGCAGTGCGCCTCGTCCACCGCGACAAGCGGTATTGTCAGCCCCTTGCAAAGCGCAAGGAAGTCGTCGACGAGAAGTCGTTCAGGCGCAACATAAACTATCTTGAACTCCCCCATGGAAAGCTGTTTCAGCACGGAGAAATACTCGTAAGGCTGAAGCGAGCTGTTTATATAAGCCGCAGGCACGCCCGATTGCACAAGCGCCTCGACCTGATCCTTCATCAGCGAGATGAGCGGAGATACTACGATGGTGACGCCATGTAGCATGAGCGCAGGTATCTGATAGCACATGGATTTGCCTGCGCCTGTCGGCATAACTGCAAGGCAGTCCTCGCCTGAAATTATACGGTCGATGATATCGCTCTGCCCATATCTGAATGTGCTGTGGCCGAAATATTTCTGAAGCACTTCATGCTTGTCCATGTACTCACTCCTTTGTCGGATCATGCGATATCTATTATATCAGATTTAGGGTGAAAATGCAAATTGCGGTTTGTTTAAGATCAGGAAAAAGCTCTTCCCGAAAGGAGGGCTCGATTTGTTGTAAAACTTGACTTTTGCCCGCGAAGCGGGCATTTTAAATCAGTTTTTCCGACGACATGAGCGTCGGAAAAATAACTTCTATCCGCACCAGTGTGCAAGTTGAATGCAGAGCATTCAACGCAGTGCGCGCAGGGCGGATGTTTCGGCGGAAAGTCCCAACGGGACTTTTCGACGGTTTAAGCCCTCCCCGAAGGGAGGGCTGCCGAGAGGCTATGCACGAATATCAGCAGCAGGGATTGCAGCCATGATCACAGCCACAGCCGTTGTTTGCGTTGTTGCCGTTGCCGTTACCGCATACGCAGAACAGGAGAATGAGGATGATGATCCAGCAGCAGGAGTTGCCGCCGCCAAAGTTGAAGCATGACATATATAATGTCCTCCTTGAAAATTATTCTGAAACCTCCGCCTCCCTGTGAGGCTTCCGTTTCATAGTACATATTATGCAGCTAGAGTTTTTTGGTTACGGTTTTATTGAAAATAGTTGACATCGGGGGAAAAATTGTGTATTATTAAATAGTATGATAATTTATCAGGAGAGGATATTTTTAAATGGAATTATTCGATTTTTCGCCGCGTCTGCTTGAGGCTGCGGATAAGGCTATGGCTCTTTGCAAGGAGCCCTTTGCGGAGCTTGACCGCCTTGCGGAGCTTAACGGACAGCGCGTGCTCAAGGCTTTTATAGACAACCGCGTGAGCGATATACACATGAAGGGCACCAACGGCTACGGCTATGGTGATGACGGCAGGGACAAGCTTGACGCTGTCTTTGCGCAGATACTCGGCGCAGAGGACGCACTGGTGCGCCATAACTTTGTAAACGGCACTCATGCGATAACAACAGCGCTTTTCGGAATACTGCGCACAGGCGACACTATGCTGTCGCTTACAGGCGAGCCCTACGACACCATTCAGGGCGTTATTCACGGCGACGGTATTGGCTCGCTTAAGGACTTCGGCGTGAAGTACGCGCAGGTGGACCTGCTGCCTGACGGCACTCCCGACCTTGACGGAATAACCGCAAAGGCACAGGGCTGCAAGGTCGCATACATCCAGCGCTCAAGGGGCTATTCGCTGCGCCCGTCGTTTACTATCGACGTTATCGGTGAGATGGTAAAGGCAGTGCGCAAGGTGAACAGCGATTGCATAATCATGGTTGACAACTGCTATGGCGAGCTTGTTGAGGAGCGCGAGCCTCTTGCTGTCGGCGCAGACCTCATCATCGGCAGCCTTATCAAGAACCTCGGCGGCGGCATTGCCGAAACAGGCGGCTACATCGCGGGCAACGCAAAGGCGGTGGAGCTTTGCGCATACAGGCTGACTACCCCGGGTACAGGCAAGGAGGTCGGCGCAAGCCTTGACCAGCTTCGCGGAATGTACCTTGGTATCTTCCATGCGCCTGAGGCTGTGTGTGCTGCGCTTAAGACATCTGTGTTTGCAACGGCGCTGTTTGAGATACTCGGCTACGAGTGCTTCCCGAAGTACAACGAGAAGCGCACTGATATAATCGCCGCACTGAAGCTTGGCGGCGAGCAGCAGCTCATCGCTTTCTGCGAGGGAATCCAGAGCGGCTCGCCCGTTGACAGCTTTGCAACTCCCGAGCCGTGGGATATGCCGGGCTATGACAACAAGGTTATTATGGCGGCAGGCGCATTCATCGGCGGTGCTTCAATCGAGCTTTCAGCCGATGCACCCTTGCGCGAGCCTTATGCCGCATGGATGCAGGGCGGACTTAACTTCCACAGCGCGAAAACGGGTATAATGCTTGCTGCACAGAAAATGGCAGAAAGAGGGTTGATTTAATTGGCATATAACGGAATTAAACCCGAAACACTATTCCTTGCGGCGCAGAATAAATTTGAAAACAGCCGTATGTTTTATGAAGAACATAAGCAGGAATTGAAGGAAGGCTTCACAATCCCTATGCGTCAGATCGCAGCAGAAATCGTGCCTCAGCTCTACGAGCTTGACGATAAGGTTATGACCGATCCCGTGAAAATGGTGTCGCGCTTCTTCCGTGATACGCGTTTTTCAAAATATAAGCATCTCTACCGCGACAATCTCTGGATAATGTTTATGCGCAACAAGCACGAATGGCAGCAGTATCCGTGTATGTGGTTTGAGGTAACGCAGAATTATTGGTCTTACGGTGTCGGAATGTTCTGGGTAGATGCAACCTATCTTGAGCTTTACCGAAAGGCACTTATCGAAAGACCGCAGGAATTTCTCAAGGCGGTTGAGGATGCCGAAAAAACGGGAGCAATGTATTCACCTGAGTTTTACAAAAAGCCGAAGCCGGGCGATCCGATTCCCGAAATCGAGCCATACTATCATATAAAGAATCTGCACTTTATTGCGCAGAGAACAGATTTTGAGACTCTCGAAAAAGAAGAGCTTATCGACGAATTAAAAGAGGTATATAAAAACTTCTCGGGCATGTATTCATTTCTTAAATCAGTTGCTGACGAAAGGACGATGTTATGAGTTTAATGGGTTTTAAAAGCGGTACCGATATCAGAGGCTTCGGTGCTGAAGACTTTTCTGAAGAAAAGCTTTATCTGAGTGACGAAATCGTTTCAGAAATAACTGTTGCCTTTGCCGATTGGCTTTGTAAGCGCAACGGCAAGACTTATTCCGAGCTTTCCGTATCTGTCGGCAGAGACTCCCGTGTCTCGGGACCGAGAATTGCGGGCAAGGTCGCAGATACGCTTTCCTCACTCGGCGTAACGGTAAAAAACTGCTCACTTGCATCAACTCCCGCTATGTTTATGTCAACGCTTGACCTGAAGTGCGACGGAGCGGTTCAGATTACCGCGAGCCACCATCCGTGGGAAAGGAACGGACTCAAGTTCTTCACGCCCGACGGAGGACTTGAGGGCAGTGATATTGCCGAGCTTCTTTCAAATGCCGAGAGTGTTGATGTTTCTGACATCAGGGCAAATGCAGAAAAAATCACCGATGTTGACTATATGTCGGATTATGCCGAAAGACTTCGTGATATGATAAAAAAGGGCGTCAATGCCGAAAATTACGAAAAACCGCTCGACGGCTTTAAAATCATTGTTGATGCAGGTAACGGTGTCGGCGGCTTCTATGCCGAGAATGTACTCAAGCCCCTCGGTGCGGATATTGAGGGCAGTCAGTTCCTCGAGCCCGACGGAATGTTCCCGAATCACATTCCGAATCCCGAGAATCCCACGGCAATGGAATCAATCTGTTCAGCGGTAAAGGCAAGCAAGGCTGACCTCGGTATCATCTTCGATAC
>JAZQEQ010000269.1:0-2702 GCA_045539055.1 Oscillospiraceae bacterium
CAGGCGGGCTTTCTGCCCGTCAAGGAGTCTTAACGAAGTGTGCGGCATTTTTAGCCGAAAAGACGGGTATAGACGACACAAAGTCAGATTTCAAAAAAGATTCGGGGCGGGGTGAGATTCCCCACCGGCGGCATAGTCCGCGAGCCGAAGGCATTTTGCCTGGGTTGAATCGGTGAAATTCCGATACCGACGGTTAAAGTCCGGATGAAAGAATCAGAACAAATTTGTATCTCAAAAGTACATATTTGCGCCCCGATACAGGGTAGTTGCCCACCGCAAAAAGCAGACCTCGCTTATAAGCGTTGTCGCTGCGGCGGAATTGGCGACGCCCTGCATCGGGGCTCTCTGTTTTCTGTTTTCCCGAGGAATTGGAGGAAACGATGAACAACACAACAACCAAAAAAACAAAGCGCGTGGATGTACGCAGGCTGGTATTCACTGCACTTATGGCGGCACTGTCGATAGTGCTGTCCGAGCTTACAAGCTTCAAGGTGCCGTTTATGCCGGGGTTTATCAGCTTTGATTTTTCGGATATGCCAGCGATGCTTGCATCGCTCACGATGGGGCCTGTATCGGGTGTGCTGGTGTGCCTGCTGAAAAATCTTCAGGGACTTATGACCACTGCAACAGGCGGCGTAGGCGAGCTTTCAAACTTTATCCTCAGCGCGTGTCTTGTGCTTCCTGCAGGTATAGTCGCAATGAAAACTCACAAGCTCTGGAAAGTCATCGTCGGCTGCGTAAGCGGCGCGGTGCTGATGGGACTTGTCAGCATTGCGTCCAACTATTTTATCGTGTACCCTGTTTATGCAGCGGCATTCAAGACGGATATCGATACACTGGTCATGATGTACAAGGGACTTATCCCTGCGCTTGACGGCAATATAAACGGACTGCTCGATGTACTTGTCATGTTCAATATGCCGTTTACAATGTTAAAAGGACTTACTGCGGCGCTTATTTCCGTGCCGCTCTATAAACGGCTGCGCCCCGTGTTCAACAGCTATTACAGAAGCGAGGGCTGACAGCTATTCGGAGGTTAAAAATGTCGCTAAAGGGAGCTTTCGGGCATTTCAGGACGATAACAAAGCACCGCCACAAGGTGATATCGCATTGCTTCAAGGTGGGGATTGGCTGGCAGGGTCTGCGCCACGATCTGTCGAAATACTCGCCTACCGAGTTTTTCGCAGGCGCGAAGTACTATCAGGGCACTCGCTCGCCGAATGAAGCTGAGCGCGAGACCTACGGCTATTCAAAGGCATGGCTGCACCACAAGGGCAGGAATCGCCATCATTTCGAGTATTGGTTTGACTACAATCCAAAGACCAGACGAAACGAGCCTGTGAAGATGCCGCTGAATTTCGTGCTGGAGATGTTCTGCGACCGCGTGGCAGCAAGCAAGATATATCAGGGAAAGAACTACACCGATCAGCACCCGCTGGATTATTTCCTGAAGGCAAAGGCGAACAGAGTGATACATCCCGAGACCTCTGACTTTCTTGAGAGCCTGCTCACGATGCTTGCGGAAAAGGGCGAAAAGGCGACGTTTGAGTACATTAAAAATTTCAGGAAAAACAATAAGACATATTAAAAAATCTCCCCGATGCATCGATACATCGGGGAGTTGTTTTTTAATCTTCCGCGCCGTAGACTATCTGCTTTATCAGGCGTATCGGACGCTGTCCGAGACCGCCGCAGCGCTGAATGAAATAAAGGAAAGTATATCCGTTCTTGGGGTCGTTTGCGAAGAAACAGCCAAGCCAGCCGTCCCAGCCGTATTCACCCTCGTAGGTGCTGATTCCTGCGCCGTCAGCCTCGCTCTTGCAGATGCGCATGAGATTGCCGTAGTTGTAGCCTATCATGCTGTCCCATGTAAGCTCGCTCTGCTGCTTGTCGGTAAGCTGAGGTGAGGTGAGATAGCGCACGGCATTCTCACTTAATATGCGCCTGCCGTGATAAATTCCCTTGTTCAGCAGCATTGTTGCAAATGCCGCGTAGTCGTTCATCGTGGAGCACAGTCCCGCGCCGCCCGACTGGAATTCGGGAGGCTTTCTGCATAGATATGTAAGACCTAAATGCTGCCATTCGCAGGGAATGAGCTTGTCGTCTTTAGGCTCGTAGTTCTCGGCAAAGCGGCACAGCTTTTCCTCGGGTACATAGAAGTCTGTATCCACCATCCCAAGCGGCTCGAAAAGCTCCTCTTTCAGGAAATCACCGAACTTCTTCTTGGATACCACCTCGATAACAGCACCGAGGATATCTGCGCTCGTGCCGTACATCCACTTTTTGCCCGGCTGGAATGCAAGCGGCTGCTGACCGATAAGGTTGGCATACTGCAGCGTATCGGAGGGGTTGCCTGCCTTATATTCCGCGTCAAGGCGTGTGTACAGCTTTGACATCTCCGCGCCTGCAGGGAACCAGTCATCGGGATAGCAAAGTCCCGAGGTCATGTCGAGAAGCTGCTTTATAGTGACCTCGCTTTCGGCATCACGAAGTCCGTTCTCATCCAGTACCTTCTGGTTTTTAAAGCCCTCGATATACCAGCTTACCTTATCCTGCAGGTCAAGCTGACCCCTGTCCATAAGTATCATGGCGGCAGCGGCTGTGATGGGCTTTGTCATGGAGTACAGGCGCACGATAGTGTCCTCGGTCCATTTGATACCGCGTGCCTCGTCAGCCATGCCGTACCAGCCCTTGTATATGGG
>JAZQEQ010000270.1:0-4230 GCA_045539055.1 Oscillospiraceae bacterium
TTTTCATATATGTATCAAAGTCGAACGGGTCGTGCACCAGCGGCACTTCGCCGTAAGCAAAATCCGCGCTGTACACATCGCCTGTTCTGAGAAAGCATCTCAGACCGCTGTACCGCTTGTCATTACAGAAGCGCGTGTTATAGCGCAGCACTCTGCCTATCTGCTTTGTCTTGTAGTTGCAGCCGAAAGCCGCTCCCGCCGAAACGCCTATCGCTCCGTCGAAATCTATTCCGTTCTCCATCATGACGTCCATGACGCCTGCTGTGAACATACCGCGCATCGCGCCGCCCTCTAAGATCAGACCTTTTTTCATTTTCACACTCCCGATAATATTACTTATTAAGTATATCACAAACCTCTCAGGATTTCAACTGTCGCACACTTGCAAAAACTGTCGTCATGTGATATAATTTCGTTGAAATATTTCTGCGAGGTGTATTATGACAAATCACGAGCTTCTTTCGACCTTCAGTAAGGAACAGCTTATTGAACTTATCGATATCTATTCAAAAAACTGGCTTGCTATGGACGGCGTATGGTTTCAGTCGGTAGAGCAGCGACTCGGCATGGACGAGGCTATGCTGCACGATGCCGAGGCATGGCGACGCTTCACTGTTATCGAGGCAAAGCGCATAAAGGATTTTTTCGGACTGCCTGATAATTCGGGAATAGAAGGACTGGCAAAAGCGCTGAAGCTCCGTTTTTATGCCAATATAAACAAGGACGCTATAACGATAGAGGGAAATACTCTTACATATACATCTGTAGACTGCCGAGTTCAGCGTGCGAGAGAGCGAAAGGGAATGCCCTTTCATCCATGCAAGAGCGTCGGGATCGTAGAATACAGCGGCTTTGCAAAGGTGATAGACGAGCGTTTTACCTGCGAGTGTATAAGCTGCTATCCTGAAATAACTGACAGCACCTGCTGCTGCAAGTGGAGATTTACTCTGAATGTAAGCTGAAAAAATTTTTTCGGCGGTACTTGACAAAAGAAAAAACAGGTGATATAATAATACTGTTGAAAAGCAAAGAAGCGGAATAGTAGGCAGAACAACTTCTTTTCAGAGAGATGTCGGTCGGTGTAAGACATTAAGAAGACTTTGCTGAACTCACCGTGGAGCTGCTGTATCGAAGTAACAGTAGATGCAGACGGGTACTCCCGTTACAGGGTTGGGGCGTGTTAGCGCTTAAAGGTGCATCTGTTTGCAGATGAAGAAGAGTGGTACCGCGGAAGACATATTATAGAAATGTTGCTCTTTCGTCTCTTTGTTATCCGATAGATAGCAGAGGGCGCAAGGGCTTTTTTGTTATCGAAGCGGAGATCTATATAATAGAGCGGAAAAAGATGTACGGAGGTAAACAAAATGAAGATCAGTTTTTCCACACTTGGCTGTCCCGATTTTTCGTGGTCGGACATTTACAGCATGGCTAAGGACCTTGGCTTTAATGGTATTGAGGTAAGAGGTCTTGGCGATGAGATCTTTGCGGTAAACGCAAAGCCCTTTAAGGACGAAAATATAGACGGCACAGTTGAGAAGCTCAGAAAGCTGGGACTTGAGATCCCCTGCCTTTCCAGCGGTGCCTGCCTGAAATATACCGACAAGCACGACGAGGTGATCGGTGAGATCGCGCAGTATGTTGAGCTTGCGGCAAAGCTCGGCACACCTTATATAAGAATACTTGGCGACCTTGATCCCGCTCCTGCAGGCGAGGTTGACGACGCAGCGGTTGTGGCTGTTCTTAAGGAGGCAGCAAAGATAGCCGAGGCTAAGGATGTAACACTGCTTGTTGAAACAAACGGTGTTTACTCCGATACAGCACGACTGAGAAAGGTGCTGGACGAGGTAAACAGCAAGGCTGTTGCTGCTCTGTGGGATGTTCACCATCCTTATCGCTATGTTGGCGAGTCTGCTGATACGACCATCGCAAACCTCGGCGATTACATCAAGCACATTCATGTAAAGGACTCTGTTTATGAGGGTGAGAAGCTTGTATACAAGCTGATGGGACAGGGCGACATTCCTCTGCGTGATATGCTCTCTGCTATCCAGAAGATGGGCTATGACGGCTACATCTCCCTTGAGTGGGTGAAGAGATGGGCAAAGGATCTGTACGCAGCAGGTATCGTGTTCCCCCAGTTCGCTCGCTTCATGAAGCCCTATATCGAGGCTGACAAGTGCAAGCTGCAGGTGGATGCGCGCGGTACAGGCTATTATCCCTGGCCCAAGGAGACCATCATCAACGATACCTTCCCCGATGTACTGGACCGCATCTGCAAGGAGTTCCCGAATCAGTACGCTTTCAGATACACCGAGCTTGATTATACACGCACATACCCCGAGTTCCGCGAGGACGTTATTCGTTTCGCAAGAGCACTGATCGCAATGGGCGTAAAGAAGGACGACCACGTTGCTATCTGGGCAACAAATGTTCCCGCATGGTACATCACATTCTGGGCTTGTACCTATATCGGTGCCGTACTTGTTACAGTAAACACAGCGTACAAGATCCACGAGGCTGAGTATCTGCTGCACCAGTCCGATACACATACTCTCGTTATGATAGACGGCTACAAGGATTCCAACTATGTCGGAATCATGAAGGAGCTGTGCCCTGAGCTTGCCACAACAAAGCCCGGCGAGCTGAAATCTGAGCGTCTGCCTTTCCTTAAGAACATCATCACCACTGATTCCAAACAGGACGGCTGCTTTACATGGGACGAGGCTATGGCTCTCGCTGACAGCGTTCCTGTATCAAAGGTTGAGGAGATGCGCGCAAAGATCGACAAGGACGATGTTGTAAATATGCAGTACACATCGGGAACAACAGGCTTCCCCAAGGGTGTAATGCTGACACACTTCAACGTTGTAAATAACGGTAAGGCTATCGGCGACTGCATGGATCTGTCCACAAACGACAGAATGATGATCCAGGTGCCCATGTTCCACTGCTTCGGTATGGTGCTTGCTATGACCGCAAGTATCACCCACGGTGTTACAATGAGCCCCATTCCCGCTTTCTCTCCCAGAAAGGGTCTTGCTTGTATCAACAAGGAGAAGATCACCTGCTTCCACGGCGTTCCCACAATGTTTATTGCAATGCTGGGTCACGAGGACTTTGACAAGACCGACTTCTCACACATGAGAACAGGTATCATGGCAGGCTCGCCTTGTCCCATCAAGACGATGCAGGAGGTCATCGAGAAGATGCATATGCCCGAGATCTGTATCACATACGGTCAGACCGAGGCATCTCCCGCAACCACCATGTCCAAGACCACAGACAGCATCGAGGTAAGAGTAAATACAGTAGGTGCATCGCTGTTCGGTGTTGAAACAAAGATCGTTGATCCCGAAACAGGCGAGGAGCTTCCCGACAACATGGACGGCGAGTTCTGCGCACGCGGCTACAACATCATGAAGGGCTACTACAAGATGCCCGAGGCAACTGCGGCTGCTATCGACAGCGATGGCTGGCTGCATTCGGGCGACCTTGCAAGACGCACTCCCGATGGCTACTACAAGATCACAGGCCGTATCAAGGATATGATCATCCGCGGCGGCGAGAATATCTATCCCAAGGAGATCGAGGAGTTCTTCTATACACATCCCAAGGTAAAGGATGTACAGGTCATCGGTGTTCCCGATAAGGCTTACGGTGAGGAGATCATGGCATGCATCGTGCTCAAGCCTGGCGAGGAGGCTACTGTTGAGGAAATGAAGCAGTATGCTCTGGAAAGACTGGCAAAGCACAAGGTGCCCAGATATATCGCTTTCGTTGAGGGCTTCCCGATGAATGCGGCAGGCAAGATCCTGAAGTACAAGATGCGCGAGTGGGCTGTTGATTACCTCAACCTGCACGACGCAAGCAAGATAGTTACAGCATAATTTTAACGGCGGAGCATGGCTCCGCCGTATGTTTTTAGGTTTTTTGAAAGAAAATATCAAAAAACTGTTTACTTTTACGCTTTTTTGTGGTAAAATATAAATAATGCGTATTTATGCTGTAAAAAATCATCCCGAAAGGAAGTAAATCATGCCTATTACCGAGATATTAGAGCGCAATGCCGAGCTTTACGGCAGCGACATCAGCCTTGTTGAGGTAAATCCCGATATCAAGGAGGTCCGCCGCGTTACATGGAAGGAATACGAGCTCATCGAGCCGAATCCCGTTTCCACCTACCGCCGTGAGATCAGCTGGAGCGTTTTCAACGAGAAAGCAAATCGCTTT
>JAZQEQ010000271.1:0-2935 GCA_045539055.1 Oscillospiraceae bacterium
CCGCAGTATCGCACCCTCGGGCCGTCCACGAACCTCGGCGTGTGGAAATGTCCCAGCGCAGTGTATGCAAACGGCGCGAAGATACGGTAGTCCGCGTTCTCAAGCTTTCCTATCGGCGAAGCGCTCTCGTCCGCCACCGCCTGATGTGCGACAAGCACACAGGGTCTGCCCTCGCGCGGTATCTCCGCATGACGGAACACAGCCTCAAGCGCATCGGTCACGCTCTCTATCTCCTCATCGGGATAGGCTTTCTGCGCCATTTCCGCCGAGATATACGGCAGCAGCGCGATGTCGATATCACCTGACTCATACAGCGTCACAGGAGTTTCAGCCGAGAAC
Source organism: Oscillospiraceae bacterium (assembly GCA_045539055.1). GTDB lineage: Bacteria > Bacillota > Clostridia > Oscillospirales > Ruminococcaceae > CAG-115. Next base: position 340 of record JAZQEQ010000271.1, read on the forward strand.
GGCGCGCTGATGTAAACTCCGCTGTTCTCAAAAAGCTGTCTGCCGTAGGCTACGCGCTGCGCGCTGTCATGGTTGCCGCTTATAGCGTAGACAGGGAGCTTAAGCTCACCTGCACGCGAAAGGAGCTCGTCAAAAAGCGATGTGCCCTCCGCCGACGGTGCGGCTCTGTCATAGATATCGCCTGCGATGATGAGCGCATCGGGCTTGTACTGCTCATAAGCGCTGCCCAGCACCTGAGAAAACAGCACATGACGCAGGTCGTCGGAAAGGTCAAAGCCTCCCAGCTGCTTTCCTATATGCAGGTCGCTTATATGAAAAAATCTCATGGCTGCTCCTTTCCGTGATAATGCACCTTGTATATAAAGATCTTCGGACACGGCAAGCCGTGTCCCTACATTTTTTGTGGTATTAAACGCACTAAAATCCTGCGGCTCTCACCGCAGGATCTGCTCAATTCATCGGGCGGCGAGAAGCCTGCAGATGCTAGGAAACCACCCTACAGACTAGGATTTGTTCCTGCTGTAGGGTGGTTGACGCTGCAGATGCGGGCTTATCGTCGTCCGATCTTACTTGACGCCTGCGCCGCGCATAATTCCGTCTACTACCTCGGGATATCTCCAATCCAGCATACCTCTGTCGATAAGACCGAAGGTCTCGCCGCTGAAGAACGCGCCGTTATCCCACCAGAAGCAGGGAACGCCGATCTCCTTGAACTTGCCGAAGTAATACTCAGCCCATGCCGCACGGTACTCCTCGTTGGACTTGTAGGTCGTTTCAGCCTCTGCCGTGCCCTCGACAGTTTCGTCGCGCTTTACGGTATAATAGCGGTTCATCGCGCCTGTTTCGCCGATGATGACAGCGATGCCCTTACTGATAAACAGCCTGTCGAGCACCTCCGCAAGGGTGTTGATGTCGTTGACCGAAACGCCCTTGTCAGCCATCCACATATGAGTTCCGTTCTCCTGAAGCGCAAACTGATAGGGAATGTATGCGTGTACGGATACGATTATGTTCTTGTCATCGGGGATCTCAAGCGCAGAGAGTGCACTCTCACCGCTGTTTGCAGCGTAGGGGCATATCATCAGGAAGCGGTGCTCATTATTTCCGCCTGTCGCGCGGACAGCGTCTATAAACACCTGATTCATCTCGTTTACAACGGCTCTGCCCTCGTCATTGCCGCCGTTCCATTCCCACTGTGTGCCCTTCCAGCGCGGCTCGTTCATGCCCTCGAAGATAAGGCGCTCGTCATAGCCCTTGAACTCCTCTGCGATCTGTGTCCATGCCGCTGTCAGACCCTCTGCGATGTTGTCCTTTTCGTCCTCATAGGGGCACTGCCACTCCTCATGGTGCATATTCAGGATAACGTACATATCGCGGTCGTAGGCATAGTCAACTATCTCCTTTACGCGCGCCATCCACTCGGGGTCGATGTTCCAGTTTTCGTCCATGTGCTTTTCCCATGTGGTAGGGATGCGCACCGCGTTGAAGCCTGCGTCCTTTACCGTCTGGATCATCTCGGGCGTGGTTCTGGGATTGCCCCACGCTGTCTCACTGGAAAGACCTGTACCTGTCGCGTCAAGGGTATTTCCGAGGTTCCAGCCGCAGTCTATCTTTGCTGTAAATTCAAGCGATGTAAGGCTTGTGTCGAACTCGTCGTTCACCGCCTCGATAACGGGAGTAGTCATATCTGTGCCCCCGCTCTGCTCGTCCGAATCCGAAGCTGTCACACTGCCTGCGCCGCCGCCACAGCCAACAGCACTTATACTCATAACGACTGCAGCAAATAAAGCCGCTATTCTGTTTGATCTCATAGCTTTCTCCTTGCATGAAAAGGTTTTCAGTGATATACTCTATTATATATTAGTTTCGGGATTACGTCAAGGGAATTTTTAAGGTTATGCGCAGGTATTTTCTCGGGCGAAAGAAATTTATGCACAATTACCATATCAGAGCAAAAATTTTCGGTGTTAAAGTCAAAAAGAACTCCAAAATCAAATGTTATCGTTTTCAGGACTTGTAATTAAAGCGAATTTATAGTATACTAGTTTTAAGTGGCATACCTATGCCCTTATACTAATTTTTGTAAAAATATAATGGTTTTACAAAGAAAGAAGGTCAATATGAAATTCGGACATTTCGATGACGTCAACCGCGAGTACGTCATTACCTCCCCCCGCACACCCTATCCCTGGATCAACTACCTCGGAACACAGGGCTTTTTCTCACTGATCTCCAATACCGCAGGCGGATACAGCTTCTATAAGGACGCTCGTCTGCGCCGTATTACACGCTACCGCTACAACAACGTTCCCGTTGATATGGGCGGCAGATATTTCTACCTCAAGGACGGCGACACCATCTGGAACCCCGGCTGGTCTCCCGTAAAGACAGAGCTTGACGCTTACGAGTGCCGTCACGGTATGGGCTACACCATCATCAGCGGTACAAAGAACAACGTTAAGGCTACAGTTAAGTTCTTCGTTCCTCAGGACTTCAACGGTGAGATCCAGAAGGTATCCATCACCAACGAAGGCTCCGAAAAGAAGAGCCTGAAGCTGTTCAGCTTCCTCGAGTGGTGTCTGTGGGACGCTAACGA
>JAZQEQ010000272.1:0-11120 GCA_045539055.1 Oscillospiraceae bacterium
ATGCCAAAGCCCCCCGCGCCTACTATATTCCTGACGAGTTCGCCCCCATGACGGCTGTTGCCGACAGTGTAAGCCTCACACGCGCTGCCCTCTACAGTGGTTCTGAGCCACCAATAATGGTTGTCAACGCCCAGATCGTTATGGTCAACAATATACCAATTGGAGTCGTCCTGCTCCACAGCCTCGGAAGTAGGCTCTCCATACTTGCTGACATCGGCATCAACAAGCCACTGAAGCTCCTCCTCTGACAGCAGAAAGACCTTATCCTCTGTTACAAGGTCGTATGTTTCTACCTGAGTGGTAAGTATCGCATCGATCTCATCGTCGGTAAAGTCGTGCAGGAAGCCGGGCTCGTGATCGTAACCATTTATTTTCTCGCTCATTGCCATAGAGGCAGGAGGCTGATCTTCGTACTGCACGTTCTCTCTGTCGGAATTGAGCCATGTTCTGATGTTGGAATAAGCCCAACGGTTGTCGCCGCGCACCAGCTGCATCATAAGGTCGTCTAACTGCGAATCGGGTACAGACCAATAGGACTCGTCAAGGTAATAGTTGTATCTTCCGCTCTCCGCAGCATCAAAGCACTTCATGGTAAGTATCTTGTCAGCGATCACCACAGCGCTCTTGCCGTCATCATTAAGCCTGATCACTCGCCACTCGGTAGGAGCACCGTTATACTGTCCGAGTACCACAGTATCGCCAAGCTCAATGTCTATAACAGGCTCCACGACGGTCGGTATGTACTCGGTGGTAGTCTGCGTTGTGGCTGCCGTTGTAGCCTCAGTTGTCGTCTGTGTCGTTGCTGATGGTGTTGTGGTCGTTGTCGATGCAGTGCCTGCAGTCGTTGTCAAAGCAGTGCCTGCGGTCGTTGTCGGCTCTGTGGCGGAAGTCGTGCTCTGCTGCTCGGTCGTGCTTATCGAAGCCTGAGGCTCAGAGGAAGAAAGCACATCATCCGCAACGTTGATCACATTTACAAGCACCACGATCACTACTATAAGCAGCACCAGTGCTGCCGCAGCGACTATCACGGCTATCTTTGTGCTCCTGTCAGACTTGCCGTCGTCCTGAGTGATATCATAGACGTGGGGGCTGCCTGCGTCGTCCGCACCTGATCCTCGCTCAGCGCTTGGCGGTGCCTTTGGCGCAAAACCCGAAAGGCATCCGAGAATGCTCTGGTAACCCTTGTCAGCCTTGGAGTCCACCCACTGGTGGGTCATAAGGAAATACTCCATGGACTTTGAGAGCTTCACCTTTTCAAGCTCATACACCACTATCGGTATCTTCTTGCTTACCGCTCTTTCCACCTCGCGAAGTACATGCGGCGAGCTGTTTGACTGCTCCGAAAGCAGCAGAAGCATGACATCCGAGCTGTCGATGCCGTCGATTATCTCCTCGGCATACTCACGGCCGGAGCGTATATCGCGCGGCGCAAGAAAGCACTCGTAGCCCTCTTTTTCTATAAGCGCGCATATCTCGCGCACTTCCTTTGAATTCTCAGACGAATGAGATAAAAAAACTTTCATTCAAAGACCTCCGTATCTCATTACATAATACATCAGTATTTATTTTAGCATACTTTTCCACGTTTTGCAATAGAAAAACACCCGAGGAGCATATCTTCCTCGGGTGTCGGTTATTTGACTCGAGTTGTTCAGACAGGCACTGCGATGTCGTCCAGTATCTTTCCGATAAGCTGCGCGGGGGTCGCAAACTGCTGCTGACCTGCCGCGAGAATGATCCTGTGCGCAAGCACGCTCACCGCAACGCTCTTGACATCGTCGGGAGTAACAAATCCGCGGTCGTTCATCAGCGCCATAGCCTGCGCCGCCTTGTACAGTGCGATAGAGGCTCTGGGGCTTGCGCCGAGCTTTACAAGCTGGCTGTTGCTGCGCGTTGCATTTACTATCGAAAGGATATAAGCCTTGATGTTATCAGCAACTGCAATGCCCTTTGCCGCCTCACGAAGCTCCACAAGCTCCGAAAGGCTCATCACAGCCGAGACCTCCGCGTTCTGCGGCATATTGTTCAGCATAAGCATCTCCGCCGCGCGGTCGGGATAGCCTATCGAAACTCGCATGATAAAGCGGTCAAGCTGCGCCTCTGGCAGATGATAGGTACCGTAGGTCTCGATGGGATTCTGCGTTGCGAGCGTCATAAACGGCACGGGAAGCTGGTGCGTCACGCCGTCAACGCTTATCTGCTTTTCCTCCATCGCCTCAAGCAGCGCAGACTGCACCTTGGGCGAGGTACGGTTTATCTCGTCCGCAAGCAGGAAATTGCACATAGCCGCACCCTCGCGGTACTCGGACTTTCCCGTGCTCATGTCGATAGCGGTGTAGCCGATAACGTCCGAGGGCATGAGGTCGGGCGTAAACTGGATACGCCTGAAGCTGCCCGAAACGCTCTTTGCAAGCGTCTGCGCGAGCAGGGTCTTGCCAACGCCGGGGACGTCTTCAATAAGGACGTGACCCTCCGCAAGCATAGCGCACACTATCTTCTCTATGACAGCGCGCTTGCCGAGAATTACTTTTTCTATGTTATTTATGAGTTGTTCAATTTTTGGGTTCATTTATATGCTCCTTAATAAGCCAAACTAGAAATGTCATTCAGTAAATTAGTTGGTGAAACGACTTCCTCTGCGCTTCGGCATAACTCCCTTTATCATGAAAAATGTAGCAGTAACAATACAAACCCGCAGTGCCGCGAATTGTGTTTCGTCAACTGTCTTTGCAAAAACGCAGATGAGCACCGCTGAAGCTATCAAAGACGGAGTCGGACCTAGCAGTACAAATTGCCATGGCTTTATATCAAAACGCTCAACCAACACACTTTTTACAGCCATTATTGGCATAGCCGCCAACAGCATCAACGGTATCCACAAAGCGCACCATATCAAAAAGAACAGAAAACCGCTCATTGCAAACTGATTTACTAATATGCTTCCCGCAACTATTAACGCCGTATATAAAAGCTCTCCGATAAAAAGAAGCAGCAAAATGCATGGTTTTTTCATATCACACCTCACAGCAAAAACGGCGCGGCTTTTTGAGCCGCGCCGCAATTTAAGCGATATTAGCCGAGGAGAGAGTGCTCATCGGAAGCATCGAACAGGTGGATCTTGTTGGGATCCATAGCGAGCTTAACAACATCCTGAGGACGAGCAGAGCATCTGGGAGATACACGAGCTGTCAGCGGGATACCCTCGCATGTGAGGTACAGATATGTCTCAGCACCGAGCATTTCGGTTACGTCAACAGTAGCCTCGATGATACCGTTGTTCTTAGCGTTGGAGATGAACATTTCCTCATCGTGGATGTTCTCGGGACGGATACCAAGGATAACGTCCTTGTCAACATAGTACTTCAGAGCGTCGTTGTCAGCCTTAGCTGCGGGAAGCTCAATGTAGAACTTGCGGCCTCTGGAAGTCTTGGTGTCCTCGGAACCGAACTCTACAACGAACTTGCCCTCTCTGTTGAGGAGCTTTGCGTTTACGAAGTTCATCTGAGGAGAACCGATAAAGCCTGCAACGAACTTGTTTACAGGGTTCTCGTAGAGGTTGATAGGAGAATCGATCTGCTGGATGTAACCATCCTTCATAACTACGATTCTGTCACCCATTGTCATAGCCTCTGTCTGGTCATGTGTTACATAGATAAATGTTGTACCCAGCTTCTTGTGCAGCTTGGAGAGCTCAGTTCTCATCTGTGCACGGAGCTTAGCGTCCAGGTTGGAGAGAGGCTCGTCGAGAAGGAATACCTGAGGATCACGAACGATAGCACGGCCGAGCGCTACACGCTGTCTCTGACCACCGGAGAGAGCCTTGGGCTTTCTTTCCAGCAGATGTGCGATATCGAGGATCTTAGCAGCCTCTTCAACCAGCTTCTTGATCTCGTCCTTGGGAACCTTACGGAGCTTCAGACCGAATGCCATGTTGTCGAATACGGACATATGGGGGTACAGAGCGTAGTTCTGGAATACCATTGCGATATCTCTGTCCTTAGGAGCAACGTCGTTTACGAGACGGTCGCCGATGAACAGCTCGCCCTCGGAGATTTCCTCCAGACCAGCGATCATACGAAGAGTTGTGGACTTACCGCAACCGGAAGGACCAACGAGTACGATAAACTCCTTGTCCTTGATGTTCATTGTGAAGTCGGAAACGGCTACAACGCCGCCGGGATAACGCTTGTATATGCCTCTGAGTGATAAGCTTGCCATTTTAAGATGACCTCCTGATGTACTTGTATTTTTGAGAATGCCGAGCCATACGGCCGCAGGACATTCTCATGCCATTTGGCGCTAATAATATAATACCAAAATAAAGTGCAAAATAAAAGAGCCTAACTTAACAAATATTTTTTAATTCCTTTATATATTTTCACTAACAGCGACAAAAAACTAACAAAAATAATTCACGGGGATAGTGCTATTGCACAAAAAAAGCCTTTTTTCAGGCGTTCTGAGCCGCTCCGAATTTTAATTTCGGGAATTATGACAAAACATTTTGGGGATTTTTGTGCATATCGGCACAACATATTGCGCATGATTGCCATAAAACCTAACATATAATCTATCGTGCGGACAAAAAGCCCGCTGATTTTTGTGCAATATGCAGGAGGAATACAATGACAAAACACACAAAACGCGGCGGAGGTGCTGTTTTAGCCGGCGCGATACTGCTGATACTTGCCGCGATATGGGGGCTTGTTAAGCTCTCGGGAGGCGGCACGCCCATTGACGGCTCGACAAACGCTGCGAGGATATCCTTTATAAATTCGTGCGGCTGGGAAACAGACCCGTCCCACTGCGAGCTGAAGGAGGTGCGTATCCCTGTGGAATTTGACGAAATATACGAAGACTACAACAGGCTGCAGCTTGAGCAGGGCTTTGACCTGCGCCCCCACAGGGCACACTCGGTAAAACAGTATACATATCTTATACACAATTACCGTGACGAGGGCAGCGGCACTCCCCTGCCCGATATCTATGCCAATCTGCTGGTCGAGGACGGCAGGGTGATCGGCGCTGACATATCCTCGGGCGAGGCAGGCAGCTTCATCGCCGCGCTGAAGCACGAGGACAACGGTTGACAAACGGACCTCACGGTTATATAATGTTCGTATAAAACACAGGGGAAGTGAAAATATGCAGAAAACGCTTAAAATAGCCATTATAGCAGTTTCGGCACTGCTTGTGTCGGCTGTTATACTCCTGATTTCAGGGCTTATCAGGATCGCGCCCGAGGAGGCTCCGCAGTTTGTCTATACAACCGCATCCGCCTCGACTAAGACCACCACATCAGCGACAACGCAGTCCACTACGACCATCACCACCGCACCTCCCGAAGAGAGCGAGCCGGATTATGTACGCGAGGATATCATCCGCACCTCCAACGACCCCGAGAATTACTTTGAGTTCACATTCAGCGAGGATACTATTTATATAAAGGGCAGATACGACGGCGCAACGGTCGACGTATTCATGGCGGGAGTGGGCTATGCCCACCCTGTTTACAGCGAGGACGGCAGCTACACCGCAGAGCTTGTGCCGCTTCTGGATCAGGACTACCATAGTCTTACCGCATTGCTAACAAACGGCGCTTCGATGAACTGGCGCGTTGAGAAAGACGGCGACGGCGCGCGGCTCGTGATATGCGAGGAAGTGTTGGAGCAGAACACAGCCGCTCCCCTGCACATCCTCGATATACCCGAGGACATCGTGGCAGACTACATCGTGACAGGCGGTACGGATGAACAGCGTGCCGAGGTGCTTGCTGATGTTTCGGACATAGCAGAGCAGGTGTGCTATGGGCTGAACAGCGATTACGACATGGCTCGTGCGCTGGCGGAATGGGTATCGGAGAACATCTATTACGACTACGACGCATATCACAGCTCCGTCACCACCGAAACGCTGTCGCTGAGCAGTACGCTCGCGCTCCACCGCTCGGTATGCGGCGGCTATGCGAACCTCTACGCGGCTCTTTGCCAGTCGCAGGGGATAGAGTGCTTCATCGTGCAGGGCGATGTCGTTCAGAACTACCGCACGTTCCTTGAGGCGGACGATCTTCCCAGTCACGAATGGGATCTGGTGCACATCGACGGCAGGTATTTCTGGGTCGATACGCTCTGGAATAACTCCGGCAACCACTATATCGACGGAGATTACAGCGAGGGCTGTCCAAGCCTGCGGTACTTCGACCCCACCGACGAGGTAATGGCGCAGGACCACAGAGCCGTAAGAGTAGAAAGACGCGAGTTTTATAAGGATTAAGTAAATAAAATCTCCCCGAGTTGATCGGGGAGATTTTTTATTTTGTTACTTAATCAAGATCATGCCTTATGGCAAACAGCTCATTGTTTATCATATTGCGGGTATACTCAGCTCTATCCAAGCTTTTCTGCTGCTTGTCAAGACGGCTCGTGATCTCATCGAGAGCGTTATTGCGCCACTCCTGCTCCTCCGCATAACGTTCCCTAGCTGCAAGAATATCCTTGTACATATAATACAAGTCCTTCATTGATGCATTGGAATAACGGTCAGCGAGCTCGGCAAGCTCACCACAGTCCTTGGAATTGAACCATACATCGGGGATCTCGGTCACCATATAATTCTGAGAAATTATGCCAACGGCCTGATCCTGATACTCCTTATAAAGCCTTTTCTGCTCCAAGACCTGAGGCTTTGCGGTGTTCTTCCACCACGCTTCGGCAGCGCTCTCGCGCACCGCATATATCACCACCGTAAGAACTATACCCAGTACCGCCGCTGCAACTCCGACTGCAATAACGATTATCTTTGTCATGGTATCAGGCGGCTCGCCACCAAGCATTTTGTCCGCAATGAAGCATGCAAGTCCAAGTGCACCTAAACCAAATATAACACCTATCAGCGCGAGGCTGGGACGGTCGCCGCACTTTCTGTTGTATTTCTTTTCAAAGGCTTCTATCCTCGCTTCGCACCGCGCCATCTCTTTGTACTGATTTTTCTCTACATAATCTAACCTGTTTGATAAGTCAAACAGCATTTCAGCCAAGTTCATTATGTCAACCTCTTTTTCTGCTTGCGAGCGGGCTGCCGTATGTATTGACACAGTACTGGCTTACGCCCTCAAAGTCAAGCTTTACATCTAACGCACGGAACATCGCCGCCTGACCGTTTTCAAGCATAACGCCAATCTCGGAAAGCTGGAACAGCTCCCAGATACCGATAAAGAGCGATACAACAAGCGGAATAGCACCGATGATATAAAGGAGCGGCATACCCATATTTGCACCAAGTGCAAACAGCGCAATACCTGCAACAGGACCAAGCGTTCTGAATGCGCCCATCTTGTTGAAGCCTGCATAAAAATCATTTATTCCTATGATAAGACCACCGAGGAACCAAGATATGACAACAAACGCAACAGTATTATACTGTCTGCGGGGCTTTACACCGCCTTTGGAAGCAGCCTTTTTCTGCGCTTCCATCCTTTCGCCGCAGTTAGGGCTGAAGGACTGAGTGTCATCCATCTGTGTTCCGCACTTGTTACAAAACATAATAAAACTCCTCCGTTTTCCGAAGAAATCTGTCTCATTTTTTCATGACTATGCTGATTTCTCCGATTTTTTACAATTATAGCACATCAACCGCATATTGTCAAGTTAAAATATCATTTTGATAGTGAAATATCTAAAAGGCTATTGTACAATAATAATTGACGGGGGTGATAACGATGATTGCGGACAAGATCAAGATATTGCGCGAAAAACAAGGGCTTACACAGGCAGAGCTTGCGAAAAAGCTCGGGATAACACGGTCAGGCGTAAACGCATGGGAAATGGGAATAACCGTGCCATCTACGCAATATATCGTTGAGCTCTCACTGCTGTTTTCGGTCTCCACCGACTATCTGCTGGATATGCCCCAGACGCAGACCGTATCCGTAGAGGGGCTGAGCGACCGTGAGATAGCCTCTGTTGTCGAGATAATAGACTGCTACAAGGCACTGAAAAAAGACGAATAACGCAAAAGCTCCCCGAGTCACCTCGGGGAGCTTTCTTATGCAATTTATAAATTACATCTCAACTGTCAGACCCTCAGCGGAACGAACCTTGAAGTTCTTTGCTGTGCCTGTTGTTGTAACCTTGATGGTATCGCCGTTTCTGGTTGCGGAAACTGTCAGAACTACGTTGCTCTCTGCGTCGTAGATCTTAGTTTCTGCTGTCTTGCCGTCCTCAAGCTGGTAGATAACGATGTCTGCATTCTCAGCGTAGTCGTATGTGAACGCACGCTTGAAGTCACCGTAAGCTACGATGCTGTTGGGTCTTGCAAGCACGGGCATGGAGAAGTAGTCGTGCTTTGTCTCGTACCACTTGCCGCCGTCAAATACCTCGCCTGTCTGGATGTCAGTCCACTTGCCTGCGGGAACATAGTACTGAGCAATGCCCTCCTCGTTGAATACAGGAGCGATCAGCAGGTCGTCACCGAGCATATACTGTCTGTCGAGTGCGAGAGTAGCGGGATCGTCGGAGTAGTCAACTACCATTGCTCTCATCATAGGAATACCTGTTGTATGGGTCTTGTTAGCCTGTGCGAACAGGTAGGGCATCAGCTTGCCCTTGAGAACTGTCCAGTGACGGAGAACGTCGCAGGACTCCTCGTCAAAGTTCCACGGAACGCGGTAGGAGCTGTTGCCGTGCAGTCTGGAGTGAGAGCTCATCAGACCGAATGCGCACCATCTCTTGTACAGATCGGGAGTACCCTGAGCCTCGAAGCCGGAGATGTCGTGGCTGAAGTAGCCGAAACCGGAAAGACACAGAGAAAGACCGCCGCGCAGTGTTTCCCACATGGACTCGTAGTTGGAGAAGCAGTCGCCGCCCCAGTGTACGGGGAACTTCTGACCGCCTACTGTTGCAGAACGTGCGAACAGACAAGCCTTGTCCTTGCCGTAGTATTCCTCAAGCACCTCAAATACAGTCTTGTTGTAGAGGTAGGTGTAGTAGTTGTGCATCTTGTAGGGATCGCTGCCGTCGTAGTAAACAACGCCCTTTGTGGGGATTCTCTCGCCGAAGTCTGTCTTGAACGCGTCAACGCCCATCTCGCACAGAGCGCGGAGCTTGCCCTTGTACCACTCGCAGGCTGCGGGGTTTGTGAAGTCAACGATAGCCATGCCGGGCTGCCACATATCGCCCTGCCATACGCTGCCATCGGTGTTCTTTACAAAGTAGCCGCCCTTTACGCCCTCGTCAAACATAGAGGAACGCTGAGCGATGTAGGAGTTGATCCATACGCAGATCTCAAGACCCTTTGCCTTAAGACGCTCAAGCATAGCCTTGGGATCGGGGAACATTCTCTTGTCCCATGTGAGGTCGCACCAGTTGAACTCCTTCATCCAGAAGCAGTCGAAGTGGAACACCTCGAGAGGAATGTTGCGCTCTGCCATGCCGTCGATGAAGCTGGAAACTGTCTGCTCGTCATAGTTTGTTGTGAACGAAGTTGTCAGCCACAGACCAAATGTATATGCAGGAGTCAGTGCAGGCTTGCCTGTCAGTGTTGTATATGTCTCGAGAACATTGGAGATCTTCTCGCCGCCGATAACAAAATACTCAAGATGCTCGCCCTGAACGGAGAAAGCGACCTTGGAAACTGTCTCGCTTGCTACCTCGAAGTTTACCTTCTCGGGGTGGTTTACAAACACACCGTAGCTTCTGGAGGATACATAGAAAGGAATAGACTTGTAGCTCTGCTCGGAGGAAGTACCGCCGTCGTTGTTCCATACGTCTACTGTCTGGCCGTTCTTTACGAATGTGGAGAACTTCTCGCCGAAGCCGTAGATGTTCTCGCCTACGCTGATGTTCATCATCTCGCGCATTACGCCCTGCTCAGCAGTTTCCTCGTGAGCGAAGAAGGGCTTCATCTCGTCGTTTGCCATGCGCTCGTTGGTCTTCCACTGCTCCTCAAGGATATAGGAAGTTGTTCTCCAGCCCTGCTTTGTCAGCAGCTTGTCGCCGTAGTAGTACTTGATATCCCAAGCGCCGCCCTTTGCAACAACTACCTTTGTCTTGCCGGAGATGAGCTCATAAGCACCCTCTGTTTCCTTTACAACAGGCTTGAACGCTGCATCCTCATACAGTTCAAAGCTGGGAGCCTTCTTGAGTGCGCCCTTGAAGTGGTCGATAGTAACCTTGATAGTGTTCTCCAGTGTGGAAGTAAAACTGATCTCCAGCACGGGGCCGCCGAGGGTCATACCGCGGTTTCCAATCCACTGGTTGGTTGCGAGCACGTTGATAGAGGTCTCGTCAGCAGTAACCTCATACATCTGTGTAGCGTAGTTTACGCCGTAGCCGGGCTTGTTGAGCCAAAGTCCGTCTGCATACTTCATAGCAAAGTGTCCTCCGTTTGTATTAAGTTTTTTAATTATTTCCGTTACTTCGGTAATCGTTTACACGACCTTGTTATCATTGTATCATACTTCTTTTGAAATTTCAAGGGGGTAAACGAAATTTTTTTGTTTTTTCCGAAAGCAGCCACGCAACGAAAAAAGCCTGAGAATTATGGATAAATTGCACATAGACAAAAAAATGCACATGATGTATAATTATTACAGCGAAATTCGCTGAATATTGTTATTCGGAGGGTATTATCATGAAAAAATGGACTAAATTCAATAAGGTAATGTCATGGTTCGTAATGCTTAGCGGTATCGCCGGCACACTCTATTTGTCGATATCACTTTTTTCGACCGCAGGAAGCTATGGTGCTTTATCTTCTTCATACTACAGCAGTGCGGCATCCTCCGCGCTCGCAACGGTCGTATGGCTTGGTATACTCACACTGGTGACAGGATGTTCCGCATCAATAGGCATTTTCGCTGCCTGGAATATGCTCATCAACTGGTATGACCCCGACAGCGCAAGCAAAGCACAGCCCTACATTCAGCCCACATACCAGCAGACGCCTATGTACTACGCGCCTCCCGCACAGCCTGCAAACTGGCAGTGCCCTGCCTGCGGCGGCATAAACGAAGCGACAAACGGCTTCTGCTACAACTGCGGCAAGCCCAAGCAGTGATCCCGATACTCGAAAAAACACCCGAGGGCATCCTCGGGTGTTTTCTTTTTACAGATATTTTCTCA
>JAZQEQ010000273.1:0-4142 GCA_045539055.1 Oscillospiraceae bacterium
CCACACTAGCGAAACCGACTTGTTAAGCCATCCATAGGCAACAAGGCGGTTTCTGTGCTTTTTAGGGAAAACGCAAAAGGGTGTCTACGATCGATTATTCGTATTCAGACAGCTTGTCAAGATGGCTGTTATGCCGAGACCTTGCAAGCTTAAGATTAAATGCTAGATGCAGATAAGTTTGTGTTGTCTGAATGTCGCTGTGTCCGAGGATCAGACGCAGCGTCTCCAGATCTCCCCCATCGGCAAGATAATAAGTAGCGAATGTATGCCGCAGCAAATGAGGGTGTAACCGCTCGATACCAGAGGACTGCTTCAGATCCTGAAACACTTGTTTGACCAGGTTATCAGAGCAGCGGTTGCGGAAGCGATCAACGAAAAAAGCTTCAGTCGGCTGTGCGAGCTGAGATCTCCGAACAGAATAATATTCTGACAGAAGACCGCAGCTCATACTGCCAAGGGGGACTATACGCTGCTTGCAGCCTTTACCTCTAACAAGCAGCATTTTATTACGAAAATCAACATCTCCGATATTAAGCCGAAGCACCTCGCCACGACGAAGTCCGCTGTCAAGCATGAGAGCAACAAAGCACTTATTACGAAGATTGATATTATTATCTGATTTATCAAAGCTGATCATCAGCTGACGGATCTCGTCATCATCAAGGATCTGCTTTTCTTTACTATGTACTTTAGGGAGTTTAAGCTGTCGGGAGAAATCCGACAGATAGCCCTCAGATATACAGAAATTATAAAAGGATTTAACCGCTCTCATAGATCCCTGAACGGAGCTGCTGGAGAGCTTACCACCACTACGCTTTTCGCTGGAACGGAGAAAAACTCCGTACTCCTTGAATCGGATCAAAGTAAGAGCGGAAGAATCGTTTGTATTAAGCCATTTGAAGAACTCCTGCAGCTGCAGCTTGTACCATTTCAGGGTAACATCTGTATTATTGCGGAACTGCTGCTCCAGGATAAAAAGATCATACAATTGTTGTATAGTCATAGCGTACCTCTGCGCTGATGGGGCGCCCCGCTCACTCACGTTCGCAGCCCCATCGCGTTATCGTATAGCATTAGCCCAACGGAGAATTGCCTGATATATATAGAAGATACCAATTGCACCCGTCCATGCAAGTGCGATATTGACCATTGTCTGAATCGGAACAAAGTAATTGACATAGCCGAGGATCTCCTGCACTTCAGGAGGCCACTCAAAGGTAGCAAAAGGAGAATCAGGAAGCAGCATAAGAACAGCATTGACGATATCATCAAAAAAACCACATATCCAATTCCAAACTTCAGTCAAGCTACTCCCCCCTTAATGATGGATCAATTTAGTCGTTACAAATATAAGTAAAGCTATAAAACTTACTATAAAAATCGCGTGTGATATAGGTTGTATATAAGGAATGTTGCTGAGATCGATTACGATCTCCTCATCGATCTCGAACATCAGCTCCGTTGTTTCACCGTCGGCGAACTGTCCCAACGTCTGATTACCCTCGAATGCACTCATGTCAACATTAACATTTGAGATCGGGATCCTGAAGACAGGAGCCTTCGGCTCTGCCGCGAATATCGTGAGCAATCTGTAAAAATCGAATGGCAGCGAGAACGGGAACTTGTTCAGAATAGAAGACGGCACTTCCATATCAAGCCGCGGCTTCGCATCTTCCATCGCCTGAGTAAGTGTCATATCATCGACAGCTGGAACATCGGTGATCAGGATCGCGTCTGTCGGAACTGTTATTGACGGATCAGTATCAACAACAAGTCCAGGATTAGGGTTAAGCACAAGGACATCATCAAGAGGATCGGATAGATCATCTATCTGAGATGTGTCAGGAGCTGCAGAGATCTCGGTTATAGTTTTGATAAAATCCTTGGTATATCCCTCTGTCATGAGATAGCCTTGAGATAAAGTAGTATCAACTTCACTGTGATCAATGCTTGTTACTGAACCAGTAGCAGAATCATAATACCACCAATTAGAAGCTTTGAGATTCCAGACATAAGGATCTTTATTAACACCTAATGTGTAATTGAAATAGCAATTATTATCTACTGAACTATATAAAAATGACGGAGAAAAAATTTCACACCAATGAGCATAAGAACTTCCGCCTGAAATACTTAAATACCACGAACCTGACGGCTGAACAGGAGAAAAATAATGTGAATTCGAACCTGATGCAGATGTCCAATCTAACCCAAGAAAATACAGCTGACTGATATAAATATCTGTATCACTATAATAAATAGGTGCATAAGAGCAACCTGAAGACGTATAAAAAGATTCAGGCTTAGATACGGTAGAACACGGAATCGCTTGATTGAAAGGTGTACTAAGGATGCCATGCTCTAACGCACTTCCAAGATCCAGCGACATATCTACATAATCGTACATCTGAGTGCACAGTTCAAGGTACTGATAATAATTCATGTAGATCTTACCGTCTTCAGACAGCTCGACTTCACCACTATCAAGCCAACTTCCAACTGTATTGGATATCTGACACCAGCCTGTTACAAACCAGGACGGAGTATCTTCATCACCAACGAAACAATCACCGAGGAAATCAGCTGTTACCTCGACACCGTCAGCTGCAGCCTGAAGGCAGTAACCCAGAGCTTCGGCGCATTCATCGAAGCAGCCTGTCATAACGCCATAAACGACCGCAACAAAGCTAGGTATAGCTGCAGCAACTGCAGGAGCAAAAGCTCGAGCAGGTCTTGCGTTATCACCTATGATATTAAAAACCATGACTGCAGCAAGCAGCATTGCAGCTATACGCTTTTTCATGTAGCAGCTTCCTCTCTTTTTGCATTGAATTCAGCGATCTTTCGCTTCATATCCTCGGACTTGTCGCGCTCATCGGCGGCGTTGTCCTTGTCATTATCGAATTTTTTGAATGTATCGTACAGCTTGCAAACACGCTTCGAAATGCTGAAAAACTCGCTTCCAATCTTCTCCTGGATAGCGTACCAGTAAGCAACCTGTACAAAACGCTTGCGGAAAATAATACGCATAAACGTTCCTTTGATACCGAAGTTCTTCAGATCGCGGTGCTTGCGCTCGATCTCAACGAGAGCTCTGATCTGTCTGTCGATCATGCGATCATTCTGTGTTATAAGAACGACATTCCAAAAGTAATGACGGTGCTTACTGAAGAAGTTGATCCAAGCCATACGGGAATTTGTTTCTTTGCCGCCGAAACCAGTACGTGGATTAAAAGGGATCTGAGCTTCATCAATGAAGATCATTCCCTGACCCTCGCCCTTTCTTGGATCAAAATGCTTCTGAGCGTAATCCATGAAGAAAGCAGGATCGAGCTGCAGCGTTTCAACGTATATGAACTCACCTTTGTGCTTTTTGGGATTTACGTTAATTTCAAAGTTTGCAATAACAGGCATGCCGCGGCGAAGACAGCGGTCTATCCTTTCGGCAGCTGTGTATGATTTACCGCTGCCTGGTGTACCTGTGTATAAGATGATCATTCGTCTTCCTCCTCGTCATCAAGTGAGGAGATGTAATATCTGATCGCTGTCCGTACAAATGAGCTGCGGCTGACCATGTTAAGATCGCACAGCTCGTCAACCTGCTCCAGCAGCTTTGGCGGCAGCGTTATGTTGATTCGTTCCGTATTCATGTATACCTCACATTTTTTCACACAAAATTTATGTTAAAGTCAAGCGGCTCAAAGAACCGCTTAACTAAGAATTGATAAAGAAGCTTGTTGAGCTTAGCCTGCAACCTTGCCGAAGATCTTCTTTGCAAGCTTTACAAGTGCGATAATACCGAAGATCACCAGGCCAGTACCAATGATACCGATCAGAACAGGAACTACTGTTGCAACGAGATCAGAGAACTGAGATGTGATCTGCTCGCCTGCATCAGCAAGAACAGTAGACATCTGGCTGCCCTCTGTTGCTGTTTCCTCAGCGCAAGCGACTGCTGCAGTCATTGCAGAAGTTACTGCGATAGCAGCAGCTACTACCAGAGCCTTGCCGCGCTTGAGAATGGACTTGAACTTGTTCTTCATGTTGTTTTCCTCCTTAATTTAATTATGCTTGAAAATGGCACTATAAGCTGCGGTAAATGCTAAGCCGAGTAACCAACACACGCCCGACAATAGCAGACC
>JAZQEQ010000274.1:0-2051 GCA_045539055.1 Oscillospiraceae bacterium
GCCCGTTGAAGCCGGAACGACACATTTCAGAAATGAGCATATCACACTGAATGAAATTATAGAATCCAACCAATAAGAGGTGCTGAATATGGAGCTAATGGAGCTTATCAGAACGAGAAAGAGTGTGCGAACCTTTGACGGGAACGCAGTTTCAGAAGAGGACAGAAAAAAGCTGTCGGAATACATCAGAACGATAGATAATCCCTATGGTATCCCGGTAAAATTTGTTATGCTCGGAGCAAAAAAGCACGGACTTTCCAGTCCTGTGATACAGGGAGAGCATATCTATATCATTGGAAAAGTGCCGAAGGCGGAGCATTGTGCTGAGGCTTTCGGATACTCCTTTGAGAAAATGGTACTGTATGCGTGGTCACTTGGCATCGGTACGACATGGATCGGCGGCACGATGAAGCGTGAATTGTTTGAACAGGAAGCGGAGCTAATGGACGGAGAGATCATGCCATGTGTTACTCCGATAGGTTATCCTGCTAAAAAGCGCTCTATCAAGGAGATCGGTATGCGGACAGCGATCAAGGCTGACAAGCGAATAAAGAGCGAGGAACTGTTTTTTGAGAATGATTTCAGCAAGCAGCTTCATACCGATAATGTCACAATACAGAATGCCATTGAAGCAGTCAGACTTGCTCCGTCGGCAGTCAATAAGCAGCCGTGGCGTATTGTAAAGTGCGGTAATGATTATCATTTTTATGAAAAGAAAACATTAGGCGCCAGCGATGCAGCGTGGGACGTTCAGAAGGTCGATCTTGGAATTGCAATTTGTCATTTTATGAGTATCGCAGGCGGTACTTTAAGTGTTGCAAAGCCTGACATAACCACCGATAAGGATACAGAGTACATTGCAACGGTTACGCTGTGAACAGGAGGCGGATATGGCAAAGAAAGAACTAAAGCTCCACGCTGTTGTAGCACCAACACAAACGGTGATTGTTTCGGCGTATGACAAGGACGGCAAAGCCGATGCTTGTACACTTGCATTTTATATGGTGAGCAGCCACAAGCCGCCCTGCGTGACGATCGCTATCAATGCAACGGCAAAGCGCAAAACGCTTCAAAGCATTATGGAAAGCAAGGCATTTGTCCTCGGCTTTCCGAACACAGACCAGATCACCGAAGCCGATTATCTCGGCGTAGAATCGGGATATAACGCTGATAAGCTGAAAAACTGCGGTTTTACCACAACTGACGCAAGAACAGTCCATGCTCCCGTGATAAACGAGATACTGCTGTCATTGGAATGTGAGCTGGTACATTCCGTAACCGTAGGCAGCCACACTCAGCTTACGGGCGAGGTCAAGAGTATCATTGCAGATGAAAGTATCCTGAATGACAATGACAAGATAATGATCAATAAGCTGAAACCCATTATCTACAACGAGGAAGAAGTGTCCTATATGTCGGTGGGGGTAAAGGTGGCAGATGCATTTAAGGCAGGTGCGGAATTTATGAAGAAACTCAGCAGCAATCGGGAGAGCCTATGATCTGCATGATAAGGCACGGCAAGACCGAGCTGGACAAAGCGAATGTCCTGCAAGGACGGAGCAATTATCCTCTGAATGACGAGGGTATCAGACAGGCAAAAGAAGCTGCCAAGATGCTTGAAAACATAGCATTTGACTATGTGTATTCAAGTCCGCTGATCCGTGCGGTACAGACGGCCGAGATCGTTGCTCCCGATAAGGAGATACGGCTTGATGACCGTCTGATCGAAATGGACTACGGGAAGTATGAGGGTACTGACCTTAGAAATATGCCGGAGGAGATACGAATATTTTTCAGCGACTTCGTCAACAATCCCGCACCGGACGGAATGGAGCCGCTTGCAGAGGTAGTAAAGCGCACAGGAGCGTTTATTGAAGAACTGCGAAATATCAAGGGAAATATCCTGATCTCCACTCACGCTATCGCTATGAAAGGTATCCTTGAATACCTGACACCCGATTCACAGGGCGGTTACTGGTCAAAATACATTGGCAACTGTGCGGTGTATGTTGCTGAAAATAATAGCGGACAGATCGGTGTCCCGACTGAAT
>JAZQEQ010000275.1:0-3629 GCA_045539055.1 Oscillospiraceae bacterium
TACTATCTCGCCGTTTTTCCACTCGGCATCCACTACAAAGCCGCCTCTTGCACAAAGGCCCTTGAAGCTGCCGTCCTTCCAGTCCTCGGGCAGCGAGGGCAGCAGCCTGATAACTCCCTCGTGGCTCTGAAGCAGCATCTCCGCGATACCTGCGGATGCGCCGAAGTTTCCGTCGATCTGGAACGGCGGGTGGAAGTCCCACAGATTTACGAACGTGCAGCTCGACAGCAATCCGCGCAGCAGCTTGTAGGTGCGGTCGCCATCGCCAGTACGCGCCCACAGATTTATCTTGTACGCTCTCGCCCAGCCTGTGGACTCGTCGCCGCGGTCGTTCATCGTTGCGATAGCGGCATCCATAAGCTCGGGACGGGAATGGTTTATCTGCTTTCCGGGATAAAGTCCCATGAGATGCGAGATGTGGCGGTGGTTCTTCTGCACCTTGGAGCTGTCAAAGTCAGGCTCGTCCTCCTCAAACCACTCCTTCAGAAGCCCTGTTTTGCTTACATGATAAGGCTTCAGCTTCGGCAGCATCTCTCTCACCTTGTCAGCAAGCTCCTTATCCGCGCAAAGCACCTCGGCAGCCTTCAGGAAGTCGATGAAAAGCTGCTCGATAAGGCTCTGCTCGTAGGTGTTGCCGATGGTCGCAGGTCCGTGCTCGGGGCTGTATGTCGGCGAGGACACAAGTCTGTCCTGCTTCTCATCATATATCAGCCACTGCGTGTAGAATCTCACGCTCTCACGCATGATGGGGTATATCTTTTCCTCAAGATACTTCTTGTCGCCTGTGAACTCGTAATGCTCCCATATATTCTGCATCAGCCACGCAACAGCCGCTGTTGACCAGCCCCAGTAGAAATCCCATCCGGGCGCAGTCCAGCCGAACGGCGAGCACTGTGTATGCGCGGTCCAGCCGTTTTCGGGGTGCTCCTCGTCGGATACGATGTTGTAATATTCCTTTGCCGTAACACGTCCGGGCTCGCGCAGGGACTCGAGGAACTCCACAAGCGGCGGCACTGTTTCAGCCATATTTGTATTGTACGCGCCCCAGTAGTTCATCTGGAGGTTTACGTTTATGTGATAGTCACAGCACCACGGAGGTGTGTTGCTCTCGTTCCATACACCTTGAAGGTTTGCAGGAAGCGAGCCCTCTCTTGAGGAGGATATCAGCAGATATCTGCCGTACTGGAAGTACAGCGTTTCAAGCTTGTTCATTGCCGCACGCTCGCCTCGCTTGTACGCGGAAATAAGCTTATCGGCAGGCAGGTCGTCATAGTCGCCGTTTATATCAAGCGAAACTCTGCCGAAGATAGCGGAATAGTCAGCAAGATACTCCTCGTACAGCGCATCCCAGCCAAGTCTGTATGCCGCCTGAATTATCGGGATAGTTACTGTTGCGGGGTCAGCGCCTGTGCGATAGTCGGGGTACTTCATCTCGTAGTCGGTAGCCGCGGTGAGATAAAGGACAGCCTCGGTCGCGTCCTTTACAGCAAGTCTGCCGTTTACGGTCAGCACCTCTCCGTCTGTCTGGATGAGCGCCCTTGCGTCAAAGCGCATTCCGTTATCCGCAACATATCCGCTGTAGCACAGCAGACCGTCCTCGTCCATGTGGATATCGCAGGGATGTGTCTTTTCAAGACCCATAACAAAACCCAGCTTGCCCTTTTCAGAGGCAGTAAATCTGAACGCGATAACTCGCGCAGGATAGCTTGCGAACGCCTCACGGGTGTACTTTACTCCGCCTATCGTGAACTCGCAAGAGTACAGTGACTTGTCGGGGTCGAGCCTGCGACAGTAGTCCGTTGCCTGTCCGTTCGGCACGTTGAAATCCAGCACCATGTCGCACAGCAACAGATAGCTTCCGAAGTCGCCGTCGCCTGTAAGCTCGGGCAGAAGCTCCAGCACCTTTTCATAGCTGCCGCTTTTGAGCTCATCCTGTACCTGCTTGACATATTTATACTTATCGCGCTTGTTACCGCCGTAATAGTACGGACGGTTCTCGCAGGGGCCGCCTGCCCACAGGGTCTTTTCGTTAAAAACGATACGCTCTCTGCGGATACCGCCGAACATACTCGCGCCGAGATAGCCGTTGCCTATCGGCAGACAGGTCTGCTCCCACAGCGAGAAATCGCCCTCATGGTCAAAATAAATAACGTTTCTGTTGCTCATTTTGATGCCCTTTCTTATATAAAATATTAAATGGTATAATTTCCTATGTTAACGATATCACAATTATAACATAACGACAGGTCGTTGTCAACAATCTGCACAAAACAAAAGCGGCAGCCTTAAAAGCCACCGCATAGGCTGTTTAGTTTTCGGGATAATCCAGACCGTTGAGCACATCAGCCACTATGTCATTAAGTATCTTGATATCATCGCTTATATCACCGCTGATCCTCGGAGTCTTTACACAGTGGAAGATACCCTGTATCGCAAAGGAAACGATAAGCTCGTTCTTGCGTGTCTTGTACGCAGGAGATGCGTCAAATATCGCAGAGGAGATACGCTGCTCTATCTTATCGGATGCAAGTGCAAAGCGTCCGCCCGAGAAAATGGTGTCGATATCGCCGCGATGAGCAACAAGCGCCGCAAATATCTCATTTGCGTACTGCTTGGGATTATCAAAAAAGTTTCCCTTTACGTTGAGGTCATTCAGCACCTCGTCGATAAGGCCGTCCTCTATCTCATCGGACAGCGCGTATATATCCGAGTAATGCAGATAGAATGTTGCTTTATTGATGTTTGCGAGCTTTGTAAGCTCTGTGACTGTTATCTTCTCAACTGGCTTTTCTGCGCGAAGCTCCAGAAAAGCAGATTTTATCGATGCCTTTGTTCTCTGAATTCTTAGATCCATTTTTTCTCCTCCGAGGTATTAAACCAAACCAGGTTTTGGTTGCATATTAGACTTTTTTAACAAAAAACTAAAGCTATTTTAAGTAAAAATTCATCTAGACTATAATATAGCACAAAAATAGACAATTGTCAATAATATTTTTGAAAAATTTTACTTAATTAAAACTTTAACAAACTATATCGAAAAAAGATAAAATTTTGCAAAAAAACACTTGACAAAGAAGAAGTGTTGTGATATAATAATTAAGTCGATACGGAGTGTCGATGAAATAATTTGGTATGGACAGTTGGCTGAGCTGGTCTAAGGCGCACGATTGGAAATCGTGTAACGGCTAATACCCGTTCCAGGGTTCGAATCCCTGACTGTCCGCCAGTGTTCCGCTGGACCTTAACCGATAAGGTCTAGCGGAATTTTTTATTTTCTGCCCGAGCCAAAAAGATCCATTTCGCTAAGTACAGATATAAAACCACTTGCTTTCGCAAGTGGTTTTTGTTTTATCTGAAATTACACAAAAATAGATCCGCCGACTGCTCGGGGGATCCTGTTATTTCTTAGCCTTAAGCTGATTTTGCGGCAAAAGCAGCATAGCGGTTATCTCAGAAGCGGGGCAAGGCTTGCTGTACAGATAGCCCTGCGCAAGGTCACAGCCAGCCTCAGCGAGAAAGCGGTTCTGCTCGCTGGTTTCCACGCCCTCAGCGAGGATGATGAGCTTCATAGCCTTTCCGAGATCCACGATCGCGCCTGTGATCTGCTTGGAAACGTCGTTCTCGTCAAG
>JAZQEQ010000276.1:0-5163 GCA_045539055.1 Oscillospiraceae bacterium
CCGCTTATATGCACCACCGCAACGTCATAAAGTCCGTTGTTGTCAAGTATCTGCCTTGCTACCTGCCACGCCTGAAGATGGGTGCGGCTGTTCTGACTGCTGTATTTCTTGAAGGTACTGTTCACCCTCGCAGAGCATATCGAAGCAAATATAAACGCCGCAATACACAGGATATATGTCAGCATATAATTCTCGCCGAGAAATCTCCCGATACCCTCTCCGACAGTTTCGTGCTGCTGACGGAAACCGCCCGAAGACGATATCATCATAAGCATATCAAGCATATTTTTCTCCTTTCAATCAACCGAGGAGCATTCCCTTTGTAAGCTTCTTTCCGCGCAGGAAAGCCGCTGTTTCCATTCGCTTGCCGCCCTCGGGCTGTATCTCGGTAAAGGCTACGCCGTTGCCGTCGCCGCAGGCTACCGTAAAGCTGTCCGCGTCCGCGATAGCTCCTGCCTCGCCCGAAACGTTATTCACAAAGCGCGCCATGTACACCTTCATGCGCTTGCCCTCCAGCATAGTATATGCGCAGGGAGCGTCAGACATGGCTCTGATGAAGTCATACACCTGCTTTGCAGGCTTTGTGAAATCGAGCTTCAGCTCCTCCTTGGTTATCATCTTTGCATAGCAGGTGTCGCCCTCCTGCGGAGTTCTGACAGCCGTGCCGTTTTCGAGCGCTTCGAGAGTCTTCACGATAAGCCTTGCACCGCACTCGGACAGCGCGTCATGGAGCTGCGCTCCCGTCATATCATCGGGGATAGCGACCTCCTCTTTCAGTATCATGTCGCCTGTATCAAGACCCTCTGCCATGTACATCGTCGTAACGCCGCTCACAGCTTCGCCGTTCTCGATAACGCGCTGTATGGGAGCCGCGCCGCGGTACATCGGCAGAAGCGAAGCGTGCACATTTATGCAGCCGTACTTCGGCAGCTCCAGCACCTCTTTAGGGAGTATCTGTCCGTAAGCAACTACCACGATACACTCGGGGTCTATCTCACGAAGCACCGCCATGCTATTCTCCGCATCCTCGCCCTTTCTGAGGCTGAGCGGCTGATATACAGGGATGTCGTGCTTCAGCGCACACTCCTTTACGGGAGTCATCATTATCTGCTTGCCGCGGTTCTTGGGCTTGTCGGGCTGAGTGAATACAGCCTTAACCTCGTGACCCGCTTCTATAAGCGACTCAAGGCAGGCAAGCGAGAAAACGGGAGTTCCCATGAAAACTATTCTCATTTCTGCTCCTCCTCTATCCACTCTATAACCTTATCCGTGGACAGCTTGCCGTTGAGGTGGTCTACCTCGTGGCAGAACGCTCTCGCAAGCAGTCCCGTTCCGATGTAGGAAACAGGCTTTCCGTAGCGGTTGAGCGCCTTTATCTTCACCTTTGCGGGGCGCTCGACATAGCCGTATTTCTTCGGATAGGACAGGCAGCCCTCGCTCTCGGTCTGCTTTCCGCGCATAACGGTGATAACAGGGTTGATGAGCTCTATCTTACCGTTCTTGTCCTCAACGTCGATGACTACCACGCGCTTGAGCACACCTACCTGCGGTGCGGCAAGTCCAACACCGTTTGCCTCCACCATAGTTTCGTACATATCGTCAAGCAGCTCCCACAGCTCCTCATTGAACTCTGTGACAGGCTCGCACTTCTTACGGAGCACTTCCTCTCCGAATCTTACTATTTCACGCTTTGCCATGTTTAATTCCTTTCGCGATCATTTTATCATTTCAGCAGCTTATCCAGTACCGCCCGTCCGCATTCGCGCGAGCCGTTGACCTCGTCAAAAATGCTGCTGTAAAAATCCTCTGCCGCCTTTTGCCTTTCCTTTGCCATTTCAGCGCCTTTTTCTGTGAAAAAGCGGCCGTATATGTTCTGAAGCTTGCGGCGGTACTCCTGAAAGAACGAGGGCGCTTTGTCGCCTGTGCCGTCCGAGATGCTTCCGTCCGCGTTCAGCGAATACAGCGGATCTCCCACAGTACCCTTGTAAACGAGCGTTCTCGCGATCCCCACCGCGCCTGCCGCGTCAAGCTTGTCCGCATCGAAAAGTATCTTTGCCTCGATAGTCTGCGGCACGTTATCGCTTCTGAAGCGGTGCGTTCTTATGCAGTGTCTTACCCTCTCGGCAAGCTCCTCTCCGAAGCCATTTTCCATGAGAAAACGATACGCCTTGTCGCCGCCGAAAAGCGCGTGACAGATGCTCGGGTCGGAAAGCTGCTCCGCTCTCGCGATGTCATGCAGCAGACACGCGCAAACCAGCACGTCATAGTCCACATCATCGCAGCCCTCCGCTATCTCCAGCGCATTGTACAGCACGCGGTAAACGTGCTCCATATCGTGCGCCGAGTCGCTCATGCAGCTTTTCATATACTCTTCTATAAGCGAATAGCTTTCCTTGGTCACTTTTCTTCTTCCTCAAACTTCGCCTTGTCGATGAACAGCACGCCGTCGAGGTGGTCTGTTTCGTGGCATATCGCACGGGCAAGCAGTCCTGTGCCCGTGAGAGTGAACTCCTTGCCGTTTCTGTCCTGAGCCTTTACTGTGACAGTTGCGGGACGCTCCACCTCGCGCCACTCACCGGGAAGCGACAGACAGCCCTCGCCGCCCGACTGACAGCCGATCGTTTCGGTTATCTCGGGGTTTACAAGCTCGATAACGCCGTGCTCGTCATGCACATCGATAACGCATACGCGGCGCAGCATTCCCACCTGAGGGCCTGCAAGACCTGCGCCCTGTGCATTTGCCATAGTCTCTTTCATGTCGTCAAGCAGCGTCCACAGCTTCTCGTCAAACACTGTCACGGGTCTGCACTTCTTGCGGAGTATCTCATCTCCAAGCTTTACTATCTCTCTTAATGCCATTTTGTTTCCTTTCTATCACAGCGTTTCGCCGTTCACATCAGCGAAAAAGCTTACATTTCTGAACATCTCATCCTGACCTGCAGCTTTCAGCGAGCCCTCCACGAGCTGCCTTAAAAGGCTGCTCATACGGCATTTCAGGATAAGCCTGTACCTGTATCGTCCGTTTATCTTCGCCGCCGCGCATTTCGCAGGGCCGAGCACTCTCAGCGGTATCTCCCTCGGAAGCGCCTTGTGCTGCTCTGTCAGTATCGTGGCAAATCTCCTCGCCGCCTTTTCGCAGCTTATCTCGTTTATCGCGGAGAAGGTCACCGCAACTATATCACAGTACGGCGGATACAGCATCGCCTCGCGCAGCTTTATCTCCTCCTCGAAAAACTGAGGATAGTCCTGACGCGCCGCTAAATTCAGCACATAATGCTCCGGCGTAAAGGTCTGGAGCATCGCCCTGCCCTTTCGTCCGCCGCGTCCCGAGCGTCCCACCACCTGAGTCACAAGCGAGAACGTGCGCTCGTATGCCTTGAAGTCGCCTGCATACAGCGAGTTGTCTGTCTTAAGCACTCCGACAAGCGTCACATTCGGGAAATCCAGTCCCTTTGCTATCATCTGCGTGCCGACGATGATGTCGTACTCGCCGTTCGCAAAGGCTTTAAACTTGTTCTCAAACGCGTGCTTTGTGGAGGTCGTGTCCGCGTCCATACGCAGTATCCGCGCCTTGGGGAATATCTCGGACAGCTCATCCTCTATGCGCTGCGTGCCTGTGCCCTTCATGGAAAAGAACTTGCCGCCGCACTTGGGACAAGCGGGAGCCAGCCGCTGCGTAAAGCCGCAGTAGTGGCAGATAACGCTGCCGTTCGCCTTGTGGTAGGTAAGCGGCACGGCGCAATTAGGGCACTCCGCAGCCGAGCCGCACAGCGTGCATCTTACGCTCGTGTGATAGCCGCGGCGGTTGAGCAGCAGTATCGACTGCTCTCCGCGCTCTAAATTCGCCTCTATCTCATGTAAAAGCGGCATACTGAACGACGAATGATTGCCGTTCTTCTGCTCCTCTTTCATGTCAACTATATAAACATCGGGCAGCACCGCGTTGTTATAGCGTTCGTCCAGCTCAAAAAGGCTGTAACGTCCCGTTTTCGCGTTGTAGTAGCTTGTAAGGTCGGGAGTCGCGCTTGCAAGCAGCAAAAATGCTCTATGGTGAAAGCAGCGCTGCTTCGCTACCTCTCTTGCGTGATAGCGCGGCGAGTTCTCGCTCTTGTAGCTGCTCTCGCCCTCCTCGTCAATTACGATTATACCTAAGTTCTGCACAGGCGCGAATACCGCGCTCCTCGTGCCGATGACTATCTTCGCTCTCCCCTCGCGGATGCGGCGGTATTCGTCCGCGCGCTCGCCGAGCGAAAGGCTGCTGTGAAGCACAGCAACATCCGCGCCGAAAAGCCTGCGGAATTTCCCAACCATCTGCGGAGTCAGCGATATCTCAGGCACTAACATCATTGCGGACTTGCCGCTTTTGACCGCCTCGTCGATAAGGCGGATGAAGACCGAGGTCTTTCCGCTGCCTGTAATTCCGCGCAGCAGCGCACACTTCGGGTCTTTATCATTCATAAGCTCCAGCAAGCCGTCAAAGACCTGCTGCTGCTTTTCGGAGAAAACTATGTCAGACGGGCTTTCGGTGGCGCACTCGGTCGGCTCGGTACGGAATACCGTCTGCTCGTAAAGCTCAAGCACGCCCTTTTCTACAAGGCGCTTCACCACCGCCGCCGTAACGCAGCAGGCATAGCACACTTCCTTTACTGATGCTGTTTCCGCGCCCTCGAGAAATTCCACGACCTGCTTTTGCTTCGGTGTTAGCTTCGGAGCTTCCTCAGGCTCTGCAAGACGCACGAGCTTTGTCGTTTCGTCGCCTACGCGCCTTTTCAGCTCCTCGTTCTCCACCACCGCGCCCTTTTGTATAAGGCTGTTCAGCAGTCTGCCGCCGTCGCCGCAGGTGCTTATCACATCCGCGCGCGAGATGCCGTCCTTAGCCTCTGCGAGCCTGTTCACAAACTCCTGTTCCTTGTCGGAAAGCTCGCCCGAAAACCCCTCTGCCGCGCAGTAATGCGTCTTCAGCGAAAAGCTAAGTCCCGTGGGAAGCACTGCCCTGAACGCATCGTAATATGTGCAGAACGTATTATCGCGAAGCCAGCGGCACAGCTCCAGCAGCTCCTCCGAAATGCAGGGCTGCTCGTCCACCGCGTAAAGCAGCGATTTAAGCTTTGCGCCATCGCCGCGCGTTATCTCAAAAACAAGTCCTATACGGCTGCGGTTGCC
>JAZQEQ010000277.1:0-4320 GCA_045539055.1 Oscillospiraceae bacterium
CGGTTGATAAGGTTTGTGATAGTGGTCTTGCCTGCGCCTGTCGCGCCTACAAAGGCTATCTTCTGACCCGGCTCGGCGTAGATGTCGATATTGTGCAGCACAAGCTTATCCTCGGTGTAGCCGAAGTCAACATCATCAAGCACCACATTGCCGCACAGCTTTGTATAGGTCACTGTGCCGTCGCTGTGAGGGTGCTTCCACGCCCACAGACCTGTGCGCTCGTCAGCCTCGACAAGGTTGTCGTCGTGGTCGTACTTTGCGTTTACAAGCGTTACATAGCCGTCATCAGGCTCGGGCTGCTCGTCAAGCAGCGAGAAGATACGCTGCGCACCTGCCATAGCCATTACAACGGAGTTTATCTGCTGCGACACCTGACCGATAGGTCCGATGAAGCTTCTTGTGAGCTGCAAAAACGACGCGATAGTACCGAGGGTCAGCACGTTCACCGCGAACACGGCAACGTTCATGACGCCGTTTATCGCCATTATACCGCCGATTATCGCAATAACGACATACAGGAAATAACCCATGCAGTTGTTCACAGGCATCAGCACGTTTGCATAGCCGTTTGCCTTTGCGATGTCGTTTCTGAGTACCTCGTTCTTCTCGCCGAACTCAGCCTTTGCCTTTTCCTCGTGGCAGAACACCTTGATGACGCGCTGACCGTTCACCATCTCCTCGATGTAGCCGTTCAGGTCCGCAATGGAGGTCTGCTGGCGCATGAAGTACTTGCCACTCTTCTTCGCAACAGTGCCTGTCACCTTGAATATAAGGAACAGGAACGCGATCACGATAAGAGTCAGCCACACGCTCATGGTGAGCATCGAAACAAACACAGAAACGATAGTTATCAGCGACGATATGCAGGACGGAAGCGACTGGGATATCATCTGGCGCAGAGCGTCTGTATCGTTTGTGTAAAAGCTCATTACATCGCCGTGGGTGTTGGTGTCGAAATACTTTACAGGCAGCCTCTGCATATGCCTGAACATCTCGTCACGCACCGTTTTCAGCACGCCCTGAGAGATGCTTGCCATCATGCGGTTGTACAGCAGCGTACACAGCGTTCCTATCGCGAATATCACGCACATTCCGATGATAGCGGAAAGAAGTCCCGAGAGGTCGGGGTCTGCAACTCCGACGAGCGGCAGTATATGGTCATCGATAAGCGTCTTTATAAACAGCGAGGAAGCAACACCTGCCACCGAGCTTATAACGATGCTTATGCCAACGATGATAAGCTGAATACGATATGGCTTCATGTAGGACAGCAGTCTTTTCAGCACGCCCTTTCCAACTTTCATGGGAGGTCTTTTCATTTCGGGAGCCTTATTTCTGCTCATTCTTCTTCAGCTCCTTTCATCTGCGACTCGTATACCTCGCGGTAGATTGCGTTTGTTTCAAGAAGCTCGTCATGAGTTCCCACAGCGGATATCGCGCCGTTGTCCAGCACGATTATCCTGTCGGCATCCTGAACACTTGAAACACGCTGTGCAATGATTATCTTGGTGGTATCGGGTATCTCCTCGCGGAATGCCTTTCTTATCATTGCATCGGTCTTGGTATCGACTGCGCTCGTGGAGTCGTCGAGTATCAGTATCTTGGGCTTTTTTAGCAGTGCACGCGCGATGCAGAGCCTCTGCTTCTGACCGCCAGAAACGTTCGCGCCGCCCTGCTCGATGTAGGTGTCGTACTTGTCGGGGAAGCCCTGAATGAACTCATCCGCACAGGCAAGCTCGCAAACGTGCTTTATCTCCTCGTCCGTGGCATTTTCATCACCCCAGCGCAGGTTTTCCTTGATAGTTCCCGAGAACAGCACGTTCTTCTGAAGTACCATCGCAACATTGTTGCGAAGCGCGTCAAGAGTGTAATCGCGCACGTTCTCTCCGCCGACCAGAACCTCACCCTCGGTGGTATCGTAAAGGCGCGGTATCATCTGCACGAAGGTGGATTTGGAAGAGCCTGTGCCGCCGAGGATACCAATAGTTTCGCCCGACTTTATCGCTATATTGATGTTATCCAGTGCATTCTTCTCCGCACTTTCAAAGTACTTGAAGCTGACATTTCTGAACTCGACAGAGCCGTCCTTTACCTCGGTAAGTCCCTTTTCGCCGTCGGTGATATCCGTCTTTTCGTCAAGTATCTCAACGATACGGTTTGCGCTCGCCTTGGACATTGTGAGCATTACAAAGATCATAGAGATCATCATCAGGCTCATAAGCATCTGCATGGTGTAGGTGAAAAGGCTCATAAGCTCGCCTGTGGAAAGTCCCAGAGCCTCGTTGTTGCCGCTTGCGATGACCGCCTGGGCTCCAAACCACGAAATAAGTATCATGCTGATATAGATAGCTACCTGCATCAGCGGCGCATTGAAAGCTACCGTCTTTTCTGCCTTTGTAAAGTCGTTGTAGATGTTGCCCGAGATATCCTCAAATTTCTTTATCTCGTGGTCCTCCTGTACAAAGGATTTTACCACTCTGATGCCGCGAAGATTCTCCTCGACTACGGCATTCAGATTGTCATAGGTCTTGAACACCCTCTGAAAGCGAGGGAATGCAAACTTCACGATGATGAAAAGTCCCACAGCAAGGAGCGGTATCGTGTACAGGAATATCATCGCAAGATCAGGCGAGATATTGAACGACGCGATAAACGCGAATATCAGCATGAATGGTGCTCTGACGGTAATTCGTGTTATCATCTGGAACGCCATCTGAACGTATGATACGTCAGTCGTCAGGCGAGTTACGATACTTGCAGTAGAGAATTTGTCTATGTTGAAGAACGAAAATCTCTGCACGTTGTAGAACATATCGTGTCGCAGATTTGCCGCAAAGCCCGCGCTTCCGTGAGAGGCTGTAAAACCAGCCGCAACGCCAAAGCCCATAGCAAGGCAGGTAAGTATCAGCAGCTTTACTCCCGCTACAACGACAGCGTTCATGTCACCCTTGTTTATGCCGTTGTCAAGAAGCTCTGCCATAACGAGCGGAATGATTATCTCCGCTATCGTTTCAAGAATTACGAATAAGGGCGTCAGAAGCGCAGGGAGCTTGTACTCTCTGACGCACGCGCCAAGCTTTTTTATCATATCTCTTCTCCTTTGTCCATATCACCGAGGTTTTCCCTCATGCGCCGCATATATTCGGCAAGCTGTGACAGCTCCTCATCGGTAAAGCCGTTTGTCAGCTGCGCCTCCATGCGCTCGCCGTTTTCATTCATCTGCGAGGCTATCTCTCTGCCCTTTTCGGTCAGCACCAGCTTTTTTAGCCTTGCGTCATGCATCACTCCGACGCGCATTATTATACCCTTTTTCTCCAGCAGCATCAGCACCTTTGAGATAGTGGAGCGCGTAACTCCGAACTCCTCCTCAAGATCCTTCTGATAAACATCGCCCTCGGCACGCGAAAGATAGCCGATGATCCATGCATTGCTGCAGGTCAGCTTGTCGCCCGACGACGGCGCCTCACTGTTTTCAAGATACCTGCGCACCGCGTTGTTGAGCGAGCGCAGCTCTATTCCGATAAAACGCTGTTGCATATACTCCTCCGTTTGTTGCAGTTCAGATTGTCGCACATTCAACATTATAAGGCATTTCATCTAAATAGTCAATAGATAGTTTGTGAAAAAATGCTGAAAAAACCATCTGCGATTTTACAACAGAGAGCGCGTTTTATATTGTATTTTACCTCAGTATATGTTATACTTAAAGTACTAATTTCAGGAGGCAGACTTATGTTCAGTCAGATAAACAGCATCGGACTATTCGGTCTTAATGCTTTCCCCGTCACTGCCGAGGCAAGCATATCGCCGGGACAGCCGTTTTTCGATATAGTCGGTATGCCCGATGTCGCGGTGCAGGAGAGCAAGTCCCGTATACGCTCTGCGCTCGCGCAGATGGAGATGAACCACCTGCTCGGCGGCAAGGTTACGGTAAACCTCGCGCCTGCAAGCGTGAAAAAGATAGGCTCGATGTTCGACCTGCCGATAATCGTTGCGCTGATGAAGCTTGGCGGAGTCATAGAAAAAGATATATCCGACTCTGTATTCATCGGTGAGCTTTCGCTCAACGGCGGACTCTCCCCTGTAAACGGCGCGCTGAGCATGGTGATCACTGCCGCACAGAACGGCGCAAAGCGCATATTTCTGCCAAAGCAGAACGCAAAGGAAGCCTCCGTCGTCGAGGATATTCAGGTCTACGGCGTGGAGCATCTTACGCAGCTTGTCGAGTTTCTGAACAGAGGCACGGCACTCGTCCCCGAGGAACGCTACATACCCTCTGAAAAGGCGCTCGCATACGCCGCAGACTTCTCCGAAGTGATG
>JAZQEQ010000278.1:0-4468 GCA_045539055.1 Oscillospiraceae bacterium
GACCAGTAGCTGTCGTTTTCGCTGGACTGTTCGAACACGCCGACTATCTTTACGGTCAGCGGCTCGGTCTTGCTGTAAAAGCTGTTCTGAACATTATAGGTCTCGCCGCACACAACATCAAGCACCTTAAGACACTCCGCGTTACAGATTATCTCAAAGCTGCCGTCCTCGGCTCTGCCGGGGTTATACATACGGCCCTCGATGATGTTGATGTGATCCTCGATGTTGTTCATCGCCATCATCTTTACGCGCGTATTTGAAGCGGCGAGGATATAGACATACTCGTCCATCAGGATAGTCTTGCTGTTAGCCTGCGGAATATCTATTGCAGCTGTACGCTGGGCTAGCAGCTGGTCAAGCGTTTCGACTTTATTTATACGCTCGTCATAGCTTGCTTTCATTTGAAGCGAGGTGGTAACCACATACTCGCCCGGGTATAGACCTGTTTCGGTCTGATACGTCTGCATATCCTTTATAAGGATACGCTGGAGCGATGCGTCCATATAGACGGGAACGGTACTCATCATACCTGCCGCCAGTAAAAATCCGATGAAAAGGCACAGCACCATCCATTTGGTATTGCGCATTTTTCTGAAAAGAAGTGTAAACAAACCGTACCTCCGATAAATCCAGTGTTTTGTCAGTCAAACGATGCGTCTTAGCGTACTACTACGCGGTCGCCCTCTTTCAGTCCTGTCAGGATCTCCGCTTCGGTGGCGTTTGTTATACCTACGGTCACATCGACCTGCTTCTTATTATCGTTTTCGTCGAGGATAGTTACATAAGTACGGCCCTCATCCTCTTTTACAAGGTTTTTGGAGATAACGATAGCGTCCTCGTGTATCTCGTAGATCGCGAGGATATCTGCGAGCTTTCCTACTGTGAGGTAACCCGGCACGGAGCCTTTGAACTCGCAGTAGATGGACTCGGTATCGGATGCGAGGGTGGGGTGCTCGTCATAAAGACCCTCAACCATATCCGAGGGAGTCTTTGAAACATAGCCCGAGTAATCCATTCCGTCAACGGTGATGGTTACATCAGCATTGAGAGGGAATGCTCTGAGCGTAGAAGATGTATACTTTACAAAAAGCTGGGTGGGGTCTACTATCTTTACGATAGTCTTATAAGCGGTCACCTTATCGCCGGGACGCATATCCTGGATAAAGCACACCTGGCCCGACATTCCTGCGTACAGGCGGGAAACGTTCATCTGGCGCTCGTACTCGGTGAGGGTATTCAGCTCCATCTCGTAGTCGAGCTTGTTGGTGGCAGAACCCGATGCGAGATATGTAAGACGCGCCTTTTCGGTGATGAGCTTCTGCTGCTCGTAGAGATATTCGAGGTTACCTGTGTCAAGTTCCGCGAGAAGCTCGCCCTCCTCCACGAACTGACCTACCGTAACATATACCTTTTTAAGAGTGCCGCCGCTTTCAGGGAAGCTGCACTCGTTCTCGACCTTGCTTGTGATGTAGCCCGAAGCCACGGTCTGGTTTGCGATGTCCTTTACCTTAGCGGTGTAGGTGGAGTAGGCTACCTCCTCTATCGGCACTGTCGGAGGCTCTAAAAGCTCCTCCTCGGCAGGGAAGAAATAGCAGCCCGAGAGCGACATAGCGGCAACCACCGCAGCGATGATCTTTACTATCTTGTTTTTCATTGTTTTACCTCTTTATATAGAATAATGAAATGGTTTACATAATAATACAAGTATAATAATAGCACGGTTTAACGAAAAACACCAGTAGTAAATCGCAAAATCGTTACAAATAAATAAAAACGCACAATAAGTTTGTGCGTTTTTTACATATTTAGTAAGAGGGGCTATGTGTTGGGAATATGTTATGATCGTGCCGCTAATAACTCAGAATATAGTTCTCCTACTTGAGTGATATATTCGCTTTTCTTAATTGTAAAAACATCAGATTGATAATATACGCGGAAAACAAAGTAATGCGTATATTCACCAGCACTATCGGTGCGATTCCAACGCGACCCAATGCCAAGGGCATCGGGTCGTTCTGCGTTTGCATCTACAAAAGCCTCCCTATCTTTTATACCATCTAATTCAAAATAGTAGGATTTAGTTGATAAGTCATCTTCTTTTGAAACAAGCCTAACTGTAATTTCAGTTTCATCTTCAGGGATTACAATCTGAAGCGTATCGAAAATTCTGTCAACCTCTTCATCTGTGAGATCATATATGGTTTTAGAGTTTTTTAGTCCGAATGCCTGGTGACGCAGATCACCATCTATCATCTGCTCATAATGCTGTCGTTCTTCTTTTTGTGCCTGATTTTGCTGTTTCAGAACGCTGTTCAAAACAACTACCAGCACACTGACAACAGCAAAAATAATACACAATAATATCATCTTTGTTTTTCTTGGAACCATAACAACACCTCACGTCGAATCGTTGCCTACATTATATCACCGACTTTCCCAAAAGTCAACAAAGCCCTCCCGAGAAGGGAGGGCGGAAAGTTATGTTGTCTGTGTATCGTCGGGCATGACCGCGATAAACTTTTTGTAAGTGCGTCGCATTATTATAATAGAAAGAATACAAGCTACAAGCTCCGCTGCTGCGTAAGCATACCATACATAAGAGGGACCGAGGAGATTTAGCAGCAGTATCAGCACGGGAAGAAGCACGATAGCCTGTCTTATCGCAGAGATGAGCAGGCTGGAAAAGCCGCGTCCGAGCGCCTGGAAAACGCCGCTGCATACGATAGCTACACCGGAGAACAGGAAGCTCAGCGAGATTATCCTGAAAGCCTCGCAGGCGGCGGTAACAGTTGCAGGCTCGGGGTTAAACAGCGCGAGCAGAAGCTCTGGGAAGACCCAGAACAGCAGCGTGCCAAGCAACATGACCGACAATGCGATAACGAGCGAGAAACGGAGCGTTTCCTTGATACGCGACTTTCTGCGCGCTCCGAAGTTGTACGCAACGATAGGGATAACTCCGTTGTTGAGTCCGAAAACAGGCATGAATACAAAGCTCTGCACCTTGAAGTAAACGCCGAGTATCCACACGGAAAGCTCGGACACGGGCATGAGCAGTCCGTTTACTATCATAATTATAAAGGAATTGAGCGCCTGCATGACGATGGACGGGAAGCCTACTTTATATATAGTAAGTATCATAGCACCGTTGGGTTTCATCTGGCGCAGGGAGATCTTTACTTCCTTTGTTTTCTTTACTATAACGATAACTGATACGATAGCAGCAGTGAACTGACCGATGACCGTAGCGACAGCCGCACCCGCAACTCCCATAGCGGGCAGCCCTAACCATCCGAAAATAAATATTGGGTCAAGGATGATGTTGGTCACAGCGCCGATAAGCTGCATTATCATGCTGGCGAGTGCAGCACCTGTGCCCTGAAGTATACGCTCGCAGTTGATCTGGATGAAAACTCCGATCGAGCAGGTGCAGCAGATCTGAAGATAGGGGATGCCCATGGAGAGTATCTCGGCATTGTCGGTATTAGCCCTGAAGAACATATCGGCAAAGAATATACCGAAGATAACGAACATGAGCGAGCTGCACACAGCGAGGAAAAATCCCTGGTTAGCCGCAATACCTGCATCCTTGAAATTTTTTTCGCCAAGCTTACGGGACATGAGGCTGCTCATGCCGACGCCTGTGCCGACAGCAAATGCGATAATAAGCATCTGTATCGGAAAGGCAAGAGAAACTGCTTTAGTCGCGTTTTCATTGATCTGCGCCACGAATATACTATCTACTATATTATAGAGCGCCTGAACAAGATTTGAAATAATGAGCGGCAGAGCCATTGAACCGACCAGGCGGCGCACAGGCATCGTGCCAAGTTTGTTTTCCTGCGGCTGAGCCGCAACTGAATTAGACAAAATTCTACACTTCCTTATATATTTATATATCTTTTTTACATCACGCATTGTATCACATTTTAATACGGTTTGTCAATTATCAGGGTAATAATATACAGTGAGTAAATGGCACAGTTGTGCAAGATGCTTATAATATTTATTGAAATAATCAACTTAGTGATGATTTTGCACAGAGTTGCAAAAAAAGCCGAAAAACCGCTTGACAAAAAACTTTTTGTTTGGTATAATACAAAAGCTGTCCGCGAGAAACGGACGGCGATCACGAAGCGAAGCGAGTCGAAAAGACTCCGAAAAAAATTAAAAAAATTTTTAAAAAGGGGTTGACAAACGAAACCTGATGTGATATAATATAAAAGCTGTCGCGAGACAGCACAGCAAAACACAGCGATCTCAACAGAACATCGATAGGTTTTCAATGGCCACCGGGGACGGAAAACAAGTTGGAAAACAGATCGAAAAAAGTTCTTGACAACAGACAGTCAACTGTGATAAGATAGCAATGTTCCGCACAGGAACGTGTACCTTGTAAATTAAACAACGAAACGAACGAAAAAGCACCAGACGTTCGCATCGAAAGATGCAACGAAACTTGGCGGACACC
>JAZQEQ010000279.1:0-3186 GCA_045539055.1 Oscillospiraceae bacterium
AACGATGTTGAATACACCACTCCCGAGGTACGCATAACCGCTGACATGGCACAGGACGGCAAGGTGTTTGCGAAGCTGTACACTGAAAAGGGCGAGATACACGGTGCGCCTGTTCGCATCAGCGAGATATGCACCGACGAGGGCGCAGGCTGGATAAAGCTGTACAACCCCAATGCCGAGGATATTTCTGTCGGCGGACTGTACCTGTCGGACGACGAGCTTACTCCGACAGAATGGAAGATCCCCGAGCACACCATCGCGGCAGGCGAGGAGCTTCTTATCGTCATGAAGAACAACAAGACCAAGGAAGCGCTGATGCAGATACAGACAAATTTCAGCATCAAGAACCGCGAGGTTGTGTGCCTCTGGAGCGCAGATGGCGAGCTGATCTCGTCTGTTTACATTCCTGTCCTTGCAGAGGGCGAGAATTATGTGCTTCAGAACGATGGAACTTATAAGAAGAAATAAACGGACTCCCGACTGAGCTTTGGACTCGGTCGGGAGTTTTGATTATTTCTTTTGCAGAATGTCCAGCGTATGATTTGAAGCTCCGACAGTATCCTGCCGTTCGCAGGTCGCAAGATGATATTCGACCCACTTAGCGAAGGTATATTCGTCCATTTGGTCGATATGATCGCTCATATAATGAGTTGCACCATCGGTAGCGATAAGCTTTATACGGTCAACATCTACATAACTGTCAAGCTCTGCGATCTCTTCTGTGCGTATCAGTTCAAACAGCTCTTTTGGCTCGCTTTTGCAATGCCAGTCGTCGCTTATCATATTGTTTTCCAGCACTCTCTTCAAATTGTTATGGAGAAATGCGTGCTGAATTATCGTTGCCTCGTTCATGCAATACGCAACCATGATGAACCCTTTCGGCTTTGTTACTCGCACCGCTTCAGACAACGCTTTGAGCTTATCCTCTTTTGAAAACAAATGGTACATAGGACCAAGGACAAGCGTCATATCAAAGGTGTCGTCCGCAAGCATAGACAGATCGAGAGCATTGCCTTCGATCACTTCGATAGGTTCACTGCCTGTCAGCTTGCTCTTCAGTACATCTATGTTGTGCTTGACAAGCTCGACAGCAGTTACAGCAAACCCCTCTCGTGCAAGGACTATACTGTATCTGCCCGTACCTGCACCGACCTCAAGGAGCTTCGGCTGTTCGATCCCACTTAAAAAGGCATGTATATACTTTTGCGTTGTGATATACTCGATCTGACCGTGCTGTGACATCAGCCTTTCATCCTCATTGATGCTGTTATAGAAATCGTTGATATAGTTCATTTTAACACTCTTTCATCTTATCCCATACTTCTCAATGATATAATCCATATCCTTGTCGCCTCTGCCCGAGAGGTTTATGAGTATCGAGCCGCGCTCCATCTCCTTTGCAAGCTTCATCGCGTAGGCAACTGCGTGGGAGCTTTCGATGGCGGGGATGATGCCCTCCATGCGCGACAGTCTGAAGAAAGCGTCGATGGTGTCGTCGTCGTTTACAACGTCGTACTTGACCCTGCCGAGGTCGCGCAGAAACGCGTGCTCAGGTCCCGAGGAGGGGTAGTCAAGTCCGCTTGCAACGGAATAAACGGGCGCAGGCTCGCCGTTCTCATCCTTCAGCATGATGCTGTTGAAGCCGTGCATGATGCCCTCAGTGCCGTATTTCAGGCTTGCCGCGTGGTCGCCGAGCTTCTCGCCTCTGCCGAGCGGCTCAACACCGTAGATGTCAACAGGGTAGTTCAGGAAGCCCGCAAACAGTCCTGCCGCATTCGAACCGCCGCCCACACAAGCTACCACCGCGTCGGGAAGCTCGCCTGTCATCTCAATGAACTGCTCGCGCGCCTCAATGCCGACAACGCTCTGGAAGTCGCGCACCATCATCGGGAACGGATGAGGACCAAGCACAGAGCCGATGCAGTAGATAGCGTCCTTGTACTCGTTTGCGTAAGCTTCAAAAGCCGCGTCTACCGCCTCTTTAAGCGTCTGAAGTCCGTGAGTTACCTCTACGACATTCGCGCCCAGTATCTTCATTCTCGCAACATTGGGAGCCTGCTTTTTGATGTCCACAGAGCCCATGTAGATGTCACATTCCAGCCCGAAGTAAGCCGCTGCAGTCGCCAGCGCAACACCGTGCTGACCTGCGCCTGTTTCGGCGATGATCTTTTTCTTGCCCATGTATTTTGCAAGCAGCGCCTCGCCCATGCAGTGGTTGAGCTTGTGCGCACCCGTGTGATTGAGGTCCTCGCGCTTTGCGTAGAGCTGCACGTTTCCAAGGCTTGCGGAAAGCCTTTCAAGGTGGGTTATGGGAGTGGGGCGACCCTGAAACTCCTTGCGTATGCGGCGAAGCTCGTCGATGAATTTTCTTGATTTGCAGATGGTGAAGTATGCCTCTGTTATCTCGTTCATTGCATTTTTAAGCTCATCCGAGATATAGCATCCTCCGTATCTTCCGAAGTAGCCGTTCTTGTCAGGGTAGTTCTTGAAGTAAGTGTTGAAATCAATTCCGCCAAAGTTCATAATATCGTCCTCCGTAAAATAGATAAAAGTTCAGTGTTTCAAAATATCATACGGAGCGACGCCATCGTTTTGTAAGCAGTACCATAAATGTTCCTCCTGAATTTATTTCATTGCCGGAGGAAAACAAAAACGCCCCCGACAGAAATATCCCATTTCTGTCAAGGACGAATAATACTTATCCGCGGTGCCACCTTGATTCACAGCGAAGCTGTGCGCTTAGCAGGATACCAACATATCCCCGGCAACTGACGTATGCCAACACGTTGCAGAATACTCTGGGAAATCCCATTTGACTGCACCCTCAGCGGTCCATTTGACAACTTGTTTCTTACCTGACTCTCAGCACCA
Source organism: Oscillospiraceae bacterium (assembly GCA_045539055.1). Classification (GTDB taxonomy): domain Bacteria; phylum Bacillota; class Clostridia; order Oscillospirales; family Ruminococcaceae; genus CAG-115. The sequence goes on from JAZQEQ010000279.1 coordinate 2,872, forward strand.
CAGGTTCTCTGTAAAGGCATCATTGCCGTTATCTCCGCTTCAACGGTTTGAAATATTAACTTGCTATATATTATACTCACATCATATGCGCATGTCAATAGTTTTGCTGCATATTTTGAAAAATTGTCAAGAAACAATCATTGACCACAACTTTTCAAGCAACGGAACAATGTTATATATAACCGGTGCAAAAAGGATTGCGGGCAGAAAATCCGCAACCTTGATTTTGGTAATGCCCATCAGATTCGTGCCGATCATAATAATCAGGATAGAACCGGCACAAGTCATTTCGTTGATAGCTCCGACACTCATAAC
>JAZQEQ010000280.1:0-2866 GCA_045539055.1 Oscillospiraceae bacterium
AGCCGAGGGACTGGCGCAGGTGATGGAGATGATATGCGTGCTTGGCAAGATGGGCGGACTGCTTGCTGATGAGGCATCCGAAAAGGCTTCGCTCATGTTTGCAGACGGCGCGGCAGAGGACGACGCAACACGCATCGACCGTGCAGTAAAGCTGTACACAGCAGGCGTTATCTCAAGAAAGAGAGCGATATCGCAGATATATGGCATCTCTCTTGAGGAGGCAGAAAAGATCGAAAGGATGGATCATGATGGAGAATAACATTATCGAAGCAGAGCAGCTTCCTGTTGAGGAGCCGACCGAAGCAGTTGAGGTGCAGGAGTGCGCGGCTGAAGTAAACGAGCTTCAGGAGCTGCAGGCGGCGCTTAACGAGGCTAAGACCAAGCTTGCGCTTCTCATGAACGGAGCGGCAAGAACAAAGCTTTCAGAGAGCGCGAAGATCGCGCTGCTCCTGGTAGAGTCGGGTGCTGAGCCTGAGGAGGCAGCTGCGGCAGTGCTTCAGGAGTACCCGCATCTCAAGCGCACCGATCGCGAGGTGCCGTCCTTTTCGGCTGCAACGAGCGGCAGCGGTGACGGCTTCTCCGCGATAAGAAGCATCTTTTCAAAGAGATGAAACACGGGTGGGCGGAGGGGGGAGGTAAACTGCGTATGCACTGCGGCGGAAAGCAACGGGCTTACCGTAGGGAAATGCCGTTAGCAGGTGCACAATAAACAGAAACAGCGGAGCTTAACGGCTCCGCTGTTGTTTTTGAAAAAAACGCTGACGTGCATAGTGGTTTTGCGAAGCAAAATCGGTTTCCATAAGGGAAACCGAAACGGAGCACTCACATGCGGTTTTGCGAAGCAAATCCGCTGTTACATTTCGTATGTAGCCTTTCCGCTCTTGATATGGCGTGAGTCATTTGCAAGCTCTATCTGGGGCGCTGTGAGCGAGCCTTTTTCATCTGACAGACAAAGTACGGTTATCGCGGTGAAATCGGGGCAGACGGCTCTGCACAGGTAGAAGAACGGGATATTGAGCAGGTGCGAGAGCAGCGCGGAGGACGAGCCGCCGTGGCTGAACAGTGCTATGGTGCGCTCGGTGTTATCTCCGACAACGCGGTAATTCGCGCCCTCGCGCTTATAGCCGAGCGACAGCAGCCATTCATCGGACTGCTGTGCGACACGCTGCAATTCCGAGAAAACAACGTTGTTGGAGAACGGTGGCTGCTTTGTCCAAGCTTCGTCCATCAGCGAATATCCCAGCTCTATTGCCTTAAGCGAGGTATCCCAGGGGTGACCGTCGGCGTAGACGGGCTGTCCGTCGGAGCTGCCCCAGCGTATCTCACGCATGAAATCAACGGTGTTTACGTTAAGCGAAAGCAGCTTCGCGGTATGTAAGGCGGTCTCCTGCGCACGTCCGAATGGCGAGGAGAACATCTGCTGGATACCCTCGGTTTTAAGGCGCAGTGCGGCTTTTTCGGCCTGCTCATGCCCGAGGGGGGTGAGGCAGTCGTTTGCGTAATCGGGGTGTCCGTGACGGACGAGGATGATTTTCATGGGTATCTCCTTTTTATGTATCGTTCTTATCTCCTATAAATGTCTAATACTGCTTTTACACTAGTGGGATGATCGGGATTTCCGTTTACGCCATAAACACTCAATGCATCTTCAATGATTTTGTATAGTTGCTCTGTCTTAACGGTTTGTCTTAGTTGTTGCGAAATTTGGATTTCATGTAGTTTCCATATTTCATATAAATTCACATTGTGTTTTTGGGCAAGCATTCTTTTCTCTTTCAAATTTATATATCCATTGATTAATGTCATAATAATTATATTTTCACTGCATATTTTTTTATAAACAAGCACAAAGGTTTCTTTGTTATGTTCTTCGCGGTCTGCAACGCCACCGTAAATCAATGCAATATTGTTTTTTCGGTCGACAGTCCAATAGGTTGGCGTTAGTCTTCGATCATTAGAAAACGGGTATCTTGGATCTCTGATGTCAGCCTTTTCAAACTCTTCTTTTTCTTTCTCTGTCAAATAAGCGTTTACAAATGCCATAATAATACCTCCCTATGGTGTTGTTTTCCTATACATCAATTATACTTTATAGTTAGGAAATCGTCAAGGCTTAATGGGAATTTATGTGCTCAAATAAGAGCACTTTTTTATTTCCCAAAACCTTTGCAGAAAAATGCAGTTTGATCTCCCTTATAATAAGCTTGCACGGGAGAGAGGCTTCCGTGACGTGCACGAAAAGGCAGGGGAGGACGCTTCCCTCAATAATTGAAAGGAGAATTCAATATGGCAAATACTATCGAGTACGCAAAGGTTTTTCAGAAGGAGCTTGACAAGCAGATACTGGAGGGCGCTACCTCCGGCTGGATGGAGGAGAATGCTTCCCAGGTCATCTACAACGGCGGCGCAGAGGTGAAGATGCCCAAGATGTCGCTTCAGGGTCTGGGTACATACTCCCGCGATGAGGGTTATGTAAACGGCGCTGTGACCTACTCTTTTGAGACCTTCGCGCTCACTCAGGACAGAGGCAGACGCTTCCGCATCGACGCTATCGACGTTGACGAGAGCGGCTTTGGACTGGCGGCTGCGAATGTGGCTTCCGAGTTCCAGCGCACAAAGGTAATTCCTGAGATCGACGCTTATCGTTACTCCAAGCTTGCTGAGGCGGCAGGCATCAGGGCTGAGTACACACCCGACAAGTCCACAGTGCTCTCCGAGCTGCTTTCCCAGCTTGGCGAGGTCCGTGACATCACAGGTGGCGAGGGCGAGGCGGTTATCATCATGTCCAGACCTGTTTACGACAAGCTGATGCTCTGCAGCGAGATTGCTCACTGCATCGACGCGGCACAGTTCACCCAGGGCGAGG
>JAZQEQ010000281.1:0-4783 GCA_045539055.1 Oscillospiraceae bacterium
TGTTGTAAGGAACAATTGATCCACCTGAGAAAAGTTAAGAAAGTGTTAGATATATTGCATGTACAAGAAGATTTGGATTGTGATAATCTCACAGAAAAAGATGAAAACGACCTATATCTTTTAGAGAAAGCATTATTAGATAATATTAATGTTCCATTAGGGGTATCAAACAATGTTTGGGGCAGATTACAAATCGGAAACTTAAAAATGATAATTTGTGCGTTATGTCAAGATGAAACAAAGCAATTATACAAATTGTGTGATTTTAATACTGTGAAATTAAATATAACCACTCGGCAAAAAGATGGCACCCACGTTCCATCTACAATTTATATGGCTATACAGAAAGAGAGCTTTTTGTCTTGTTGTAACATTGATTATACTGAAATGGTAAGGCAAATAAAGCTAACACCTATATCTGAAGCATTCACAACACAAGTAGTTATGTTAATTCTGAGGTTATTATCCGCATATGATGAAAGTAATGATACCAACGAGAAAATCCTGCTTGCAGCTATTGAAATTGCTGAATGGTTAAAAGGAATTGATCCATACACTCCAAAGTACATATTAGAGTTGAATTACTACCAGGCCATTAAAAGATTTCGAACATTCACGAAAGAGGAAAAGCGCTATCTGCAATCAATGGTAGAAGGTAATGTTGAGTGCGAGCAGCAATATGTCGGCGCATACCTTCTGTTAGATGACCAAGATGCAGCAGAAATGCATTTTGATAATATGAATACTACTGAACAAAATGAATTTCGTGATTATCCCATTTTCTATTTTTGGAATAAAAATACCACATTGAATACGTCCCAAGTCTAGTATTTGATTTGTATCTTTAATAATAAAACATATTAGTTGTATCCGATAGCATCCGAGCTATCGGTTCAGTCTGTCGAAAAACCCCATCTTTTCCTTTGCGGACAAGATGGGGTTTTAGTATTTCGAGCATCATTTTGTAACAGATGATAAGTCAATTTCCTCTGTGACCCAATTTATAATAATACTTTCGAATGCAAGAATCAAATTTCGCTTAGATAGATTATATTTTGAGCACAATCCTTTATTCATATCTATTTTCCATAACTCATCTGGTTCTGGTTCATTTGGTTCAGGCCAACTGGAATAGCTGTTATAGATATAAATTTCATTTGAGTTATGAATAATTATGAAGTAGATTTCACCGCTTTCTCCAACGAAAGCAGTAGCATTAAAGTATGGAGAGTATGTTGATGTTATTCTAGCCCAAAGTTCATTATTTAAATACATGTCAAAAGAATAACGGTTTTTTTCATAACAGAAATCCATTTCTGTTATAAATGCATTATATTCTTTTAATCGATTTATGAGTTTAATATCATCAAATACTGTTCGCATTAAATTAGCAAAGTCAGAAATCTTGCTCTCCGGTCTTTTTGCCATTTCGATACATGCAAGTTCTTTATATTCACATAACAATTCATCGAGAAAGTCAAGGATATTATTATACATTTTATTTTCATCAAGAAGAGGTTTTATGCCATGTATGGTATCAACAAAGATATTATCTGAATAAAATAAATATGCTACATCTTCCAGTTCAAGCAATTGTGGATAAAGGTAATTGTACACTATATCATATGCATTTACAATAGAAGAGAATGTAATATAATCATCTTTATTAATACCAAAGTGAGTAATGGCATTTCTCATATTTCCTAACTGTTTTAATATGCAAAACAGTTTTTGGGAATTATGGTACGACTCATTATATCTATTTAATGTATCAGAATATCGTATTGTTTGGAAATTGCCTTCACTTATCAATATATCTTCTAGTTTTTGCGTATCAGTAACACGTTCAATGGCACTTATAATTGTTTTGCTACTGGGATCTTTGTATATGGAAGTGGGGTTATTACTAGCAAGTATAGATTTTAATAATAGTTCTATTGAATTTTCTAGAAAAACAATACATATTTTAGTAAATTCATAAATCTGACTAGAAGTGTATTTTCCAGAACAATAAAAAGCCTTCTTAAAATTTTCAATAGAAATGCTCAATGAACTTACAGCGTTTTCAGCAAGTGTGTATTTCACAGTATCACATCCTTAATCAAAGATATGTTGTCGCATAGGCTTTATGCAACCTTTAGACGCAGAACACCGCATACAGCGGCACTGTCTTTTTGCCGTCATCAAAGCCGAAATTCTTTGCGGAGACCTTAATAGCATACTCAGGCTTGAAGCTCTTGATATATTCAGCCAGGCTCTTTGCACGGGTGTTATCCGCACTCTTGACCTCGACAGGGATTATCTTTCCCTCACGCTGAATAATGAAATCCACCTCCGCACCACGCTCGGACTCCCAGTAGTAGTCCTTATAGGAGTTTGCGAGCAGATGCAGATGCACATAATTCTCTGCCATACCGCCCTTGAAATCATCAAGCTCCGATGTCATATACAGGATATCCTCTGCAACGATGCCCTTCTTGGCCGCAAGCAGTCCCATATCCGACACATACATCTTGAAAGCGTCGATGTCCTTATTGTCCTCGAGCGGCTTTTTAATACGCTCTGCTCTAAATACCTGAGAGGCTATACCCGAAAGAGTCAGCCATTCGATAGCATTCTCAAATTCAGCAGCTCTTCCGCCTGTTTTAATCATCTTATACTGAAAACGAGTATTTCGTTTGGAGAGCTGTACAGTTGCACTGTCATATGCAAGCCTTGTTTTCTTTATCTCGTTTGTGGTGTTATACTTGCTCATATCGTTGAGATAGCTTTGCAGTATCATTTCCTGAATATGCCGTACAAGCAGATAGTCTTTTGTTTCTATGAAGTTTGCAACGCACTCGGGCATTCCGCCGACTACGAGATACTGACGGTAGTATTCCATAGCTGCATCATGAAGCGGCTGGGGCATAGCAGAGTTCTCCACGAAGCACTGCTTTATCTGCGCCACGAGTTCATTCTCGCCATTCGCAAGCAGGAATTCCTCCATGTCCATAGGGTACATAGTCTTGATATCCACCTTGCCGACAGGGAAAGAGAACTGCTTACGATTAACTGCAACACCCAACAGACTTCCGGCAACTATTATGTGGTAGTCATTGCCACTTTCACAGAAGTATTTGAGTGAGGTCAAGGCTCTTTCGCAAAGCTGTACCTCGTCAAGCACGATAAGCGTACTGCCCCTAGTTATCGTAGTCTTAGCAAGACGGCTCAGCAGCGGCACGAGATATTCGGGCGAGAGATCGCCGTCAAACGCCTCTATGAATTTCGGATTAGTCTCAAAGTTGAGATATGCCACATTGTCATAGTTGTTTCTGCCGAATTCCAGAGCAGCATAAGTCTTGCCGACCTGCCTTGCACCCTGTATGATAAGCGGCTTTCTGTGAGAGCTGTTCTTCCATTCTGTAAGATATTCTGTGATCTTTCTGTACATGTACATCACCTCTGGAGTATATTTTAGCATAATTATGTGTAAAAATCAAGGGTTTATTTATCAAAAATCACATTTTTCTGCGCATAATTTATGCTGGTGATGATTTTTTGTGGCTTTTCAGTAAGCAGCTACGCTGTCCACTGCTATACAAAAAGCAGTGGACTATCGTGTAACTTGGCATTCCGTAAGATTGTAACAAGGTGTAATAATACTTATTGGGATATATCACTGTTTTGACGAAAAATCAATACCATTCAAAAAACTTATCTATAAGTTAATACAGATTTGGTGGAAGTTATCGATGAAATTCATCGGATTAAAGCTGCTGAAGATGATTGAAAGATACTGTTTTCTCCTGACAGGGTAGCATATTCAAAAATTTCTCTGACGATTTGTTCTTAACCAAGCCATTCATTCGCAGGCGGCAGACATGAGTGATCTTTGCACACATAGTAGGTCGTTCTGCCGTTCAGCAAGCGGTAATTCTCGCTTTCACAAACTACATGAACATTCGCAAGAAACGGAAGTCTTGCTCGTATTTCTGATAGATTGGTTTCTGAATCTAAAACTATCGTCATATGCTCAGGTGGATTCTGGTACAACAGCTTTGCCAGCAGAAACATAGTATGTCCCGCAGGGTGAGACTCCTGAGCGGACAGAAACGCAAGCTGCTGCTCTGCGAGTTCTCTGTATTTATCCTTCTCCGTCAGCTGATACAGCCGCACGAAATCGTATGCCATCACGGAGTTGCCGCTAGGAATCGCACCATCATAGGTTTCCTTCGGATTCATGAACAGCTCGGAGCTGTCAGTTTCGCAGAGATAGAAGCCGCCGTTTTCGCTGTCCGAAAAACGCTTTACAGCCTCATCGCAGAGCTTCTCCGCCTTTTCGAGATACCCTCCGTCCAGAGTGGAATTGTACAGTTCGATCAGCGCACAGATATAGTACGCATGATCATCCATGAATGACTGCTCAGAGCGTTTCCCATCCCGAAAGCTTGTGTAGAGCTGTAAGCCAACGCGTAAATTCCGTTCCAGAAATACCTGTGCGTTCTGCGCCGCCTGAATAAATTGTTCCTCATGCGAAACACGGTACAGCATTGCCATCGCCGCGATCATCATGGAATTCCACGAGAGCAGTATCTTATCATCAAGATGAAGGCTTGTACGCTGTCTGCGGTATTTGTAAAGCTTTTGTTTTTCTTCCGTAAAGTCCGATTTCAGATCGCCGCTTTTCAGAAGATTAGGGATATTCACGCCCTCAAAATTGCCACCTGCAGTAATGTCATAGGCTTCTGCAAACCGCGCTCCTTTTTTGCCTAGCACCTCCATAACTTCATTCCGCGTAAAG
>JAZQEQ010000282.1:0-3185 GCA_045539055.1 Oscillospiraceae bacterium
CCTGCAAAGACAGAGAATGTAATATCGAAATGGGAAAAGATATTATCTGACAAAGATCACCATATAATCGTGGCTGAAGAAAATGGTCTGATCGTATCCTCTTGTGTCTGCGTAATTATTCCTAATCTGACTCATGAGCAGCAGCCTTACGCTTTGATAGAAAATGTCGTTACTGCCCCTAGTTATCGAGGAAAAGGGCTTGCAACTGCCTGTCTTGACTATGCTAAGGAAATTGCACAGAAAGAAAACTGCTATAAACTTATGCTGCTTACAGGATCAAAACAGGAAAGTACGCTCCGATTTTATGAGCGTGCAGGGTATAACAGCAAGGATAAGACTGCTTTTATACAGTGGCTTTAGGAGTGTATTATGGTGAAAGGACCATCAGATGAATTCAAAGACAAAATCAAGGATAATAATATTATCTTTCTGTGTTTTAGTATTGATTTCAGTTTTTATCATTGCGCCTTCGTTCAAAAGCCCCGTTCAAAGGGAGGTTGAACGGTTTTCAGACATATATTCAACTGTCTGGAGTGTTGACGGTATTTATATTAAGCCAGAAGAGAAAACAATAAGTGTATGGTTTCAAGAGAATAACTATGTGAAGCAGTTGTTGTACGGTTCTTATAATGTTGAGCCGAGCACTGAACAAGGATTGAGAATAACTCTTGAAATGTGCTCAATAATCTCAAAAACGTTAATAAATAATTTAGGTAATGAATATACTGACTATTCAATATTTTTAGAATTCCAAGACGCATCAAAAGAACTTTGTATAATTTATGAATTTAATAAAGTTGGATACACTAAACTAGCTGCAAACGGTTGCTACAAGCTGTCACTAGATATGATTTCAGATTACTTGCCCGAGTTGAACGAGCTGTGTTTAAATTCAATTATTATCGACGATATGGTGGATTTTAACCGATTTCACTGCTTGGAGGTTATTGATATCTGGGATCGTGATAATTTTACAGCAGAAGATGTAGAATATATTTCTTCCTTATTTCCCAATGCTAAGATAGATATCGCTGTCAGCGAAAAATAAAACAGTTCAAAACAATAACTTAAATACAATTACGGTGATATAAATGTTACTTATGAGTTTAAACAACATCGCAATGTCGTTTGCAGACAGAGAGCTGTTTTCTGACGTGACATTCGATGTTTACGATGATGACAGGATAGGCTTTGTCGGAGTAAACGGCTGCGGAAAGACTACACTGTTCCGTTTATTGAAAGGCGAACACACGCCTGACGAGGGTGAGATACACATAGCGGGAAGCTGCAAGATGGGTTTTATGGAGCAGTTTTCCTGCAAAAATACCGAACGTACTGTTTTTGATGAGGCACTTACTGTTTTCGAGTGGCTCGAGGACATGGAACTTGAGCTTGAGGAGCTTCACGATAAGATAGACGCAGGTAATCACAGCGCGGAGATCATCGAGAAACAGACTGTACTAACAGAGCGTTTTGAGCGTGATGGTGGTCTTACCTATAAGAGTCGTACAGCTTCAGCTCTGACAGGATTAGGTTTTTCCGAGAGTGATTTCAAGCTTTCTGTCGGAGTTCTCAGCGGAGGTCAGAAGTCCAAGCTCCAGCTTGCAAAGCTTTTGCTTTCCAATGCAAATCTGCTGTTGCTCGACGAGCCTACAAACCATCTTGATATTAAATCCGTTGAATGGCTTGAGCGTTTTCTTAATGACTATCGTGGTGCTTATATCGTTATATCGCATGACCGATATTTTCTTGATAAAGTCACTAACAGAACTTTAGAGCTTGAGAATTGCCATCTTGATGATTACAAAGGCGCTTATACTCGTTTCCTTCAGCTTAAAGCTGAGGAGATGGAACGCAGAAAAAAGGTCTACGACAGCACAGTCAAAGAGATAAAGCGCATTGAGGGCATTATCGACCAGCAGAAGCGCTGGAATCAGGCACATAATTATGTCACGATCGCAAGCAAACAAAAGTCCATCGACAGACTTGAAGCAACACTTGTAAAGCCCGAGGACTCACCCGAATCACTGAGATTTAATTTCAAGTCCGCTGACGGTTGCGGAAATGATGTGTTCCATGCAAGCAATATAGCACTTGGTTTTGACGGGAAGCGTCTTTTTCATAGTGTGAATCTCGATATCAAAAAAGGGGAGAGGGTATTCCTTCTCGGAAGCAATGGCTGTGGTAAGACCTCGCTATTCAAGATATTCACAGGGCAATATAATGCCGATAACGGTGATTTCAACTATGGCACGCGTGTACAGATGGGCTATTTCGATCAGGCACAGGCGGGGCTTGATGACAGCAAGACCGCTATCGATGAGATATGGGACGCATATCCTAAAATGACTGAAACGCAGGTAAGGACTGCACTTGGTTCGTTCCTTTTCAAGGGCGACGCTGTCTTTAAAAAAGTATCTGAGCTCAGTGGTGGCGAGCGCGCAAGGATCGCGATCCTTAAGCTGATGCTCTCGGGCGCAAACTTCCTGCTTCTTGACGAGCCTACTAACCATCTCGATATCACGTCATGCGAGGCACTGGAAAACGCCCTTTTAAACTATGACGGCACCATGTTCATCATATCTCATGACCGTTATCTTATCAATAAGCTAGCTGACAGGATCTATTACCTGACACCTGATGGTGTAAAGGAATATCTCGGCTCGTACGACGCTTATACACTTACTGTACAGAATGTTGCGGAACAGCAGAACAGTGTAGTCAAAACCGAGAAGCCTGTTAAAGTAAATGACTACAAACTCAAAAAGGAACGCGAGTCAGAAAGAAGAAAACTTAACACCAAAGTTTCAAGAGCCGAGAAAGAGATCGAGGAGCTTGACGAACTCATTGAAACTAAAACGAACGAGCTTTCTGAGATTACTGATTACCAGGTGGCAATGGAGCTTTCTAACGAGATCGAGCAGCTCAGATTACGCCAGGAAGAAGTTATGTCTGTCTGGGAAGAAGCTTCGCTCGCATTGGAGGAATTTGACCAATGACAAAACAGATAAAGGAATATCTTGCTTATATAGCAGATTTTTTTGCACATGAGCACACTAATGAGGAATATCAGGCTGAAAAGAAGCTTTTACTTCAGAGGATCGAACTTTATCAGCATGAAAGACTTATACATTTGCTGGTCATGCTCGCTTTTGGTATCTTTTTTATGCTTTCGCTATTTATGT
>JAZQEQ010000283.1:0-2048 GCA_045539055.1 Oscillospiraceae bacterium
GCCTCCGACTTCCTCAAGGCTCTGTTCAACGACGAGCGCGTTGTTACGCTGACAGATCTCCCATGGCACGACGAGAAAAAGCACCGTCTGCCGACCGCTCTTCTGAAAAATCTGGAAGAGATCAGAAACAAGCACTAAAAAATAAAAAGTGAATATGAAAGGAAACACGAAAATGAAAAAGTTTATCACAATGGCAGCTATCCTTGCTGCACTTACAATGACAGTTACAGGCTGCGCTGGTGGCAATGATTCCTCCGCAAACGACAGCAACGTAAGCGGCTCCGTTGAGGCAGGCGACAACACATCCTCCGAGGTAACAGACGGCGAGAACGATGAGCAGGCAGTATCTCTCACAGCAGCTCAGATGGCAGCAAATGCTCTGACAGCTATCGAGTGGCCCGCAATGATGAACGTTGAGGATCCCGAGATGATCAACAGCTTCTTTGGCATCGACACAGCACTCTGCGAGGATTTCTACATCTCCAACCAGATGATCTCCGCACAGCTGAACGAGGTCATCATCGTTAAGCCCGCAGAGGGCAAGACAGCTGATCTTCAGGCTCAGCTTGACGCTCATTTCGAGTATATCAAGAACGATGCTGCATTCTACCCCGAGCAGGAGCCTTCCGCTGAGGGTGCTGTAATGGGCGAGCTCTCCAATGGCTACAAGTATATCTTCGTTCACGAGAACGGTAATGTTATCGAGGAAGCAGTAAGAAACGCTTATTGATCCCTTGTATGATCTTTTAAAGCCGTCGGCAGCAATGTCGGCGGCTTTGCTGTGTTAAATGTCAAAAAAATCACAGCAAATCGTCATATTTTGTTGAAAAAATCGTTGACTTATATCGTTATGTTATGGTATACTTTATATTGTTATTGTTTATATAGTATGCGGTGTTCCGCAAGAGAAAGGTGAAAAGATATGAAAAAGGTTATTTCTTTATTTGCAGCTGCTGTTATGGCAGCAACAATGCTCTCGGGTTGCGGCAGTGTAAAGCCCAATGAGGTATTCTCCGTTGCAGACCTCGACAACAAGACCATCGGTGTACAGCTCGGCACAACAGGCGATATCTACGCTTCAGATATCGAGGGTGCTACAATCGAGCGTTACAAGGCAGGCGCAGACGCTGTACAGGCTCTCAAGCAGGGCAAGGTAGACGCTGTTATCATTGATAACGAGCCTGCTAAGGTATTCGTTGAGAAGAACAGCGACCTTATGATCCTTGAGGAGGAGTTCGCTGTTGAGGAGAACGCTATCGCTATCAAGAAGGGCAATACAGAGCTTACAGATGCTATCAACGGCGCTCTCGCAGAGCTGAAGGCTGACGGCACAATGGATTCCATCGCTGCTAACTGGATCGGCGAGGAGGCAGGCAACTCCCCCTACGTTTCTCCCGATGGCATCGAGTATCCCAACGGCAAGCTCATCATGGCTACAAACGCACAGTTCCCTCCCTATGAGCTGGTAGAGGACGGCCAGGTAGTAGGCTTTGACGTTGATATGATGAGAGCTGTTTGCGACAAGCTCGGCTATGAGCTGGAGATCGAGAACATGGACTTCGACTCCATCATCACAGCAGTTGATTCCGGTAAGGCTGACGTTGGCGCAGCAGGAATGACAGTTACAGAGGACAGACTGAAGAACATCGACTTCTCCGATCCTTACACAACTGCTACACAGGTAATTATCGTAAGAGTTAAGTGATCATTAGCTGAAATTTATCAACAGCCGCCGCGACGGTACTCCCGAAACGGCGGTTTTGTCTGAAAGGAAGTGTTTTTTTGAACCTTATCAGTGCTGTTGCCCAGACTGTCGAGGCCACAGTTGAAACTGTAGAAACAAATGAGTTTCTCGCTGCGGTAGGCGGTTTCTTCCAGGGCATAGGTGATGCGTTCTATGAGAACTTTATCTATAAAGATCGTTGGATGTACCTTGTAAGAGGTCTCGGAAATACGCTGCTCATCACTCTGCTTGCACTGCTGATGGGTCTGCTTCTCGGCTTCCTTGTTGCGGTCATCCGTTCCACGCATAAGTCGGATCGTAGCCA
>JAZQEQ010000284.1:0-23812 GCA_045539055.1 Oscillospiraceae bacterium
TGTGTAGGCGGCGCTGCAAGCATCGATGTTTACTACACCGATAAGAAGAACGGCTGCGAAAAGGCTTCCGATATCCTGAAGATGCCCGCCACCGCTATTGCAAACAACGTAGCGATGCACTTCGGACTGAACGGCGCTACCGCAAATATTGTAAACGCGTGTGCGGCAGGTACTATGAGCCTTTCCTATGCTTGCGACCTTATCCGCGCAGGCAAGGCTGACGCATTCGTTGCAGGCGGCTCCGACAGCTTCACTTCCCTTGCTTTCAGCGGCTTCCATGCGCTCCATGCGCTCGCAGCAGGTCCCTGCTCTCCCTTTAACCAGAGCAACGGTATCACGCTCGGCGAGGGCGCAGGTATCCTTATCATCGAAAGCTATGAGCACGCTGTAAAGCGTGGTGCAAAGATATACTGTGAGATACTCGGCGGCGGTGTAAGCTCCGACGCTCACCACATCACCGCTCCCCGTCCCGACGGCGAGGGCCAGATGTCTGCTATAAAGCGCGCTGTAAAGAACAGTGGTCTTGAGTTTACAGATATCGACTACATAAACGCTCACGGTACAGGTACAGCAAAGAACGACGAGGCTGAGTTCCTCTCCCTGCATACCCTGTTCGACGGCAACGACCATGTTTCGGTAAGCTCCACAAAGTCCATGACAGGTCACTGCCTCGGCGCAGCAGGCTCTATCGAGGCTGTTCTGACCGTAAAGGCTGTTTGCGAGAACCAGCTGCCTCCTACCATCGGATATGCCGATGAGCATTTCGATATGCTGAAGGAAAAGGCAGGCAACATCGATTTCATCGCCAATACAAAGCGCGAGAAGAATGTAAACTACGCAGTTTCCAACTCCTTTGCTTTCGGCGGCAACAATGCAAGTATCGTGTTCTCCAAAAAGGAGCATGAGATCCCTGACAACACCAACAAGCAGCGCATCTATATCACAGGTATAGGCGAACTGTGCGGCAATACAGTTACAGAGGCCAACAAGGGCAAGCGCGCTGAGATAACCTCTGATGACTACAAGGAGCACGGCATCAAGATGGCGTTCTACCGCAAGCTTGACCGCTTCAGCCAGCTTCAGCTCATCTCGGGTATGAGAGCGCTCGCAGATGCAAATATCACCATTGGCGAGGACAACGAAAACGACATCGGTATCATTATCGGTACAGCAGACGGCCCTCTCACCGAAATAGTAAACTTCCAGAAGCAGACTATCGAGCAGGGCACCGCAAACGGCAGCGCCTTCAGCTTCCCCAATACCGTATACAATGCGGCAGGCGGTTATTTCAGCATCTTTGCAGGAATAAAGGGCTACAACGTTACCGTTGCAAACGGTGTTCAGGCAGGTATCCAGAGCATCTGCTACGCTGCTGACGTTATCCATAACGGCGAAGAGTCCATCATGGTAGCTTCGGGTACAGACGAAAACACTGATGTGACCTACGAGCTTTACGAAAAGCTTGGCTATACAGCAAACGATGACAAGGGCTTCACACTTGGCGAGGGCTCTGTATCGCTCATCCTTGAAACAGAGGACAGCGCAAACAAGCGCGGCGCAAAGAAGCTTTGCGAGATCGTTGGTACAGCAATGACACATAAGGCTGTTGGGTTCGGTACGCTCACAGGCTCAGAGGACGCTATGAAGCGCGCTATACTCGATGCTTGCGCAGAGGCAGGTATCGCAACAGCTGATATCGACGCTGTATGCGGCTTTGCAAACGGAAACAAGGCACTTGACACTATCGAGGCTTCCGTTTACAGCGAGCTGTTCGCTAAGGAGCTTCCCGTTATCAATGTAAGAAACGAAATCGGCGAGGCAAGAGCTGCTGCCGCTAC
This sequence comes from Oscillospiraceae bacterium, assembly GCA_045539055.1. Taxonomy (GTDB): domain Bacteria; phylum Bacillota; class Clostridia; order Oscillospirales; family Ruminococcaceae; genus CAG-115. Next base: position 1,839 of record JAZQEQ010000284.1, read on the forward strand.
AAAGCAGGTTGCACGCGCAGCAGAGCTGCTCAGCGCCGCTGATTGCAAGTACACATACATCCTTGCTGTTGCAGCAGGTGCAGGCGGCTCCTACTCCGCTGTTGTACTGAAAAAGGCTTGATCTATAGTTTTGGCGGACTGAATAAGTCCGCCAAATATATAACAAACAGAAATTTATTTTTGATATATAACAGGAGGTTATCGACTTGGCTAAGGTTGCAATCGTAACAGGCGCTTCCCGTGGCATCGGAAAGGCTTGTGCAATAAAGCTCGCAGAGTGCGGCTATGATGTTGCTGTAAACTATGTGAGCAACGAGGCAAAGGCACAGGAGGTCGTTGCCGCTATCGAAGCACTGGGTCAGAAGGCTATCGCAGTAAAGGCTGATACCGCAGACCTGAAGCAGGTTCAGGATATGTTCCGCGAGGTACATAAGACATTTGGTCAGCTTGACGTGCTGGTAAACAACGCCGGTGTCGTTGACGACGCTTATCTGCTTATGATAAACGAGGACTCCCTCACTAGAAGCCTTGACATAAACATCAAGGGCTATTTCCATTGCGCTCAGCAGGCAGCTCTGAAGATGATGAGAACAGGCGGTCGTATAGTAAATGTTTCTTCCGTAAGCTCTGTGCTTGCTGTTGAGGGACAGGGCGTTTACTCCGCAACAAAAGGCGCAGTGAACTCCATGACAGCCACTCTCGCAAAGGAGCTTGCTCCCCGTAATATCCTCGTAAACGCGGTAGCTCCCGGCTTTATCGAAACAGAAATGATGGACGCGATCCCCGAGGAGAAGAAAGAAGAATACATCAAGGCTATCCCCATGCACAAATACGGTAAGGCAGAGGACGTTGCAAATGTAGTGGCTCAGCTCTGCTCTGACAACTTCGGATATATGACGGGACAGGTGCTTGTTCTTGACGGAGGTTTAAGCTTATGATGAATCTGCTTGAAATAAACCAGCGCATAAAGCAGCGCCCGCCCTTTCAGATGATCGAGCGCGTACTGGAATTAGAGCCTAACGTATCCGCAAAGGGCATCAAAAACGTATCGGTGAACGAGCCGTATTTCGTAGGTCACTTCCCTGATGCCCCCATCATGCCCGGCGTGCTTGTGATCGAATCCGCTGCACAGCTCTGCAGCCTTGTTATTGCGCCCGACGACGCAGCGAATGACGAAAACAAGCTGTATGTCCTGCTTAAGGTCAAGGATTTCAAATTCCTGAAGCCCGTTATCCCAGGCGATACACTTACTATCGACGTAAAGGTAGTTCTTGCATCCTCGGGACTGTATGAATTCTCTGCCGTTATCTCGGTAGACGGAGTTACAAAGGCAAAGGGCAATATGCTGTTTACAACAATGGATAAGAGCGCAGTTTATGGATAAGATAATTGATTTTTCCGCTTGCGTGACCTCGGGTGGAGATAATCTCCGCCCCAGAATAGAGCAGGCGCGCGAGCTTTACTCCCCCATGAGCGAGGAGTACTTCAACCGCATAATGTCAAAGTCGGGGCGCACTTTCTCGGAAAGTGCCTGCGGCTTTCTGCTGCTGGATAATCTGCTGTCAAAGCACAACATCGACAAGAGCGGGCTCATAATCTCGCGTAACGGCGATGGCAGGCCTTGCATCATCAACCGCTTCGACCTTGATTTCAGCATATCCCACTCCGACGGCGGAGTAATGTGCAGCCTTATGATAGGCGACGAGGCAAGGATAGGCTGCGATATACAGTGCATCCGTACATATTCGCCCGAAAAGAATGCCGCCCTCGCCGAGATATTCATGCCTGCAAAGGATTATACAGAGTTTCTGACAACACAGGATGAGGCACTTTTCTACACGATATGGACAAGGCGCGAAGCGTTCATAAAGCACAGCGGCGGCGATGTATTCGCCGACCTGCGAAATATAAATTTCCATGCAGAGGGTTATAAAACGGGCGTGATCCATGCCTGCGGCAAAAAGTATTATTACAGCATCTACAGCGAGTAACGGAGGGGAGCTATGAAAGTATTAGTCATAAACGCAAGCCCCCGTCCCGAGCGCAGCAATACGATGAACATCACCCGCGCATTTCTTAAGGGCTTTCCCGAAGGCACTGAAATAGAGCAGGTCGCCCTGAACAAGCTTAATATAAAGCCCTGCCTCGGTTGCTACTCATGTTGGGACAAGACCCCCGGAAAATGCGTCATAAAGGACGATATGGGTATGCTTTCCGACAAGATACGCGAGGCTGATGTGATAGTCCAGAGCTTTCCGCTGTATTTCTTCGGAATGCCGTCACAGCTCAAATGTATGACCGACCGCTGTCTGCCGTTTACGCTGCCGTATCTCGGAAATATCGTTGCAGACAAGGACGCGTCCTTCCACGAGCTTCGCGAGGAAGCCATGCACAAAAAGTGCCTTGTGGTGATATCCACCTGTGGATATGTTGACGCAGGACATATGTACCAGTCGCTGATAAAGCAGTACGACCTTATCGCAGGTGTCGGCAAATACACCGCTATCCTCTGTCCCGAGGGCGAGCTCTTCGTCACCGACAACGCAAAGCGTCAGCGCGAGGGCTATCTTGCTGACGTTACCGCGGCAGGTGCGGAATTTGCCGAAAACAGGACACTGTGCGAGGCTACAAAGCAGAAGCTTGCAAAGCCTATTCTTTCACCAAAGGGATTTGAAACACTGACGCTGGCGCACTGGGCACAGTTCAGATGATAAAGACGACCGCTTCGTATCACATGAAGCGGTCATTTCGATTGACTATAAATAAATATTGCTGTATAATAAACTCAACAACTACATCACGGAGGACAGGATATGCAGGCAAGAACTTTATTGGAAGCGCTGAGCGTTGCTGAAAGGCTCAAAGATGCTACAAGACATTGCTACACCAAAAACGGCAGACACGAAAGTGTTGCAGAGCACAGCTGGATGATGACGCTGATGGCATTTTTTATAAAGGATGAATTCCCCGATGCCGATATGGACAAGGTAATAAAAATGTGCATCATCCACGACCTCGGCGAAGCCTTTACAGGCGATATCCCGACATTCGAAAAAACAGAAGCCAATGAAAGATCAGAAGAAGAACTGCTGTCCGCGTGGGTAAATACTCTCCCCGAAAATTACAAGACCGAAATGACCGCACTATATAACGAAATGGCAAAGCGCGAAACACCCGAAGCTAAAATATATAAAGCCATCGACAGCCTTGAAGCACTTATACAGCACAATATTTCCGACCTCTCAACATGGATACCTAAAGAGTATGAGCTGAACAAGACCTATGCAGATGATAAGGTCGCTTTTTCCGAGTATCTCAAAGAACTGCGTGAGGAAATACGAAACGACACTCTGCAAAAGCTCGGTGAACATCATGACTGATATGTAAAACGACCTGAGAAAGAATTCTCAGGTCGTTTTGTTATTCAGACGGCGCGATGACAGACATTGGATCTATCCATTTTCCGCCCTGCTTTACAGCAAGGTGCAGATGCGGCGGCTGAACTATCTCCGCCTGACAAGTGTCGCTCGTCTTTCCGATAATAGCGCCCTCCTGTACGGTCTGACCAGTCTTTACATCAAGCTCCTTTGCAAGGCCACAATAATGCACCTCAAGTCCGTTATCCTGCTCAACGATGACCGTAATACCCCACAGGGGATCCTCGTCTATCTCCTTTACGATTCCCGAGGACATGGACTTCACCTCTGTGCCGAGGTCGCAAAGGATATCACATCCGTCATGGGTCTTCCAGACTCCGAGCGTTTCGCTCTTTACAAGCTCACCATTGCTGAACGGATGTGAAACCTCGCCGTTTATCGGCATGATATTGCGCGACTCGATAACAACAGGCTTGTTTACTTCCTCTGCTTCAGTGTCGATATCACCCGCCGGAGCCTCGGAGACCTCATCTCTCGGAACATCGTCCTTGTCGTTGTTTGTCGGAACATCATCCGTTATGTCATCGGCATCAAATACCCATGTGTTCTGCTGTGAGGCATCAGACTCGGTCGGAGTAAGACGGTTCATCGTGCGGTTGTAGGCTGTAAGCGAAGCAATACTCACCGCGGCAATGCCGAGTACCACCGCGATCGCCATGCCCTTTCCTGCGGGAAGTGATCTTTTTGACTTTTTCATTGCGTTTTTCCTTTCATGATCATGACTATGGATCGATCCGCTGTTGGATCGTGACAATATTTTTGCCTGATCTTTCCCGTAATATACAATGTTTCATATTTTTCTGCACAATAACTGTTTTTGTATTGCGAATTTTGGCGCGTTGTGGTAAAATAATCGGTAGATATTTCTTTAAAGGAGGTGCGCAATGCTCCGTATAGCTCAGATACTCGGAAAAACGCGCGGCAGCGATGCCGAACAGACATTGATGAACTACTACCGCGCTATTGACCGAAGCGAGATACAGTTCGACTTTTTTCTGTGCAAAGGCTCAGAGTATCTTCCAGCCGAGGAGATAAAACAGCTTGGCGGAAGAATATTCGTGCTGCCCCCAGCCATAGAAAAAACTCGTTACAAAAAAGTGCTCATGCAGCTTCTCTCCGAAAACGGCTATGATATAGTTCACTGCCATCAGCAGCCACTTGCTGCGATAAGCCTGCAAGCTGCGAAAGGAGCAGGCGTATCAAACAGGATACTGCATTGCCACCACGACTCAAAAAAGGCTGGCTCAGCCAAAAAGTACGCAACACATCTGCTCTCGGACAGCGATCGCAATGCCAGAAGTTGCTTCGGTGCACTTCCTGTCTGCGGACTCAACGAAAACGCTCCGCCTGTTCAGGTAGCTCGGATACTGCCTATGGCTGTTGACGCTTCAAGATTCAGCCTTACAGCAGAACGCCGTATCGAAATGCGCAAAAAGCTTGGTATTCCGAACAGCAGCCTTGTTTTCGGCTGTGTCGGCGAGCTATGCGCCCAAAACAATCAAGGCTTTCTTATAGATGTATTCAAAGAGATACTCTCCGAAAACAAAAACTCCGTGCTTGTAATTGCAGGAAAAGGCAAGGACAGCGAATTCATCAAAGCACGCATAGCCGCAAGCGGTGTATCCGACAGGATAAAGCTGCTGCAAAGCACGAGCGAAGAGCTTTACAGCGCCTTTGACTGCTTTTTGCTCCCGAACAAAAAAGCATGCTTTCCGCTTTGCGCTGTCGAAGCGCAGGCAACAGGTCTGTACTGCATATTTTCTGACAAGATCGACAAAGAAGCAAAGCTTACCGACAGCGCACAGTTTCTGCCGCTGAAATCAGGCTTTGCCGACTGGGCGTGCGCCGCACTGTGCTGTGTAAAGCTAAGGAACAAAAAAGCTGCCGAACAGCTGAAAACGGCAGGCTATGATATAAACGAAAATGCAAAGGAACTGCAAAAATACTATCTGACATTGAGGGACTCATGACAAAATTACTTATAAATGCGTTTGTAAAAGACAACAAAAATACCCGCGAGCCGATGGTCCGCGCCGCTTACGGCAAGCTTTCGGGCTGGGTGGGAATAATCTGCAACCTGCTTTTATGCGCAGGCAAATTCATCGTTGGCTTTATTTCGGGAAGCGTCTCGATCGCTGCCGATGCCGCAAACAACCTTTCGGATGCTGCTTCAAGCATAATCAGCCTGCTCGGTTTCAAGCTCGCCGAAAAGTCTGCCGACGATGAGCACCCCTATGGCCATGCAAGATACGAATATATCTCAGGCTTTATCGTTGCCGTTATAGTGCTGATAATCGGGTTTGAGCTGCTTACAGGAAGTATCGACAAAATAATAAACCCCACCGCAGTGGAGTTTTCATGGATAACAATAGGCGTTCTGGGAGCTTCTATTCTTGTCAAGCTGTGGCTGATGCTGTTCAACCTGAAGATCGGCAAGCTTATCGACTCGGGAACACTTAAAGCGCCCCCCGCCGACAGCAGACACGACTGCATCTCAACATTCGTGGTGCTTGTCGCAGCACTGATATCGCATTTCTGCACCGTGGAGCTTGATGGCTACATGGGTGTTGCGGTGGCGCTGTTTATACTCTACAGCGGAGTAAACCTCGTGCGAGATGCAATGAGCCCCTTGCTCGGAAAAGCACCCGACGAAGAAACTGTTGAAGAGATACGCGAAAAGATAATGTCCTATGACGGTGTTCTCGGAACTCATGACCTCATGGTGCATGATTACGGACCTGGCAGAGTTTTTGCAAGCGTCCATGTCGAAATGGCGGCGGAACGCGACGTGCTGGAAAGCCACGATGTCATCGACAATATCGAGCGTGATTTTCTGCAGAACGGACTCAATCTTGTGGTGCACTTCGATCCTATAGTAACTTCAGATGCTGCTGTCGGTGATATGCGCCACGAGATAACTGAGATCGTACACCGCATAGACGAACGCCTGTCTATCCACGACCTCCGAATGGTCCCTGGCCCATCGCACACGAATGTCATCTTTGACTGCGTTGTGCCGCACAAATTCTCCATGTCTGACGAAGAGCTGAAAGCCGAGATATCGCGGTTTGTGACCCTTGCCCACCCCGACCATTTCTGCGTGATAACGGTGGAGAACAGCTTTGCTCCGATGCCGAAAAAGGCGGAGATAGTGCAATAACAGATCATACAATAAGGAAATATAAATATGAAGGATTTTATTTTTATCACTGGCGCAAGTGGTATAGGCAAGACTACTTTAGCCAACGGACTGCTCGGGCACTATAAAACAACGTGTATAGAACAGCCTATGATACCCGAATTTATATCGCGCGATGGCACCGAGCCGATGACAGGGGAGCTTGAGGAGCTTACCTGCTGGGAAAATCAAGTGGCTATTCCTGTCGTGTTTAAAGGAACGGATTTTATCACAATAAAACTTATATGCAGTGATCTATCTCAGATTCAAGAACAGATGAAGAACCGCCCCAACAATGGGCTTATAGATCTAGAATTGCAGGAAAAGATGAACACGAAAAACATCAAGCGAGACCCACTCATTAACGAAGTTGAAATTGATGTTGCAGGCAGATCTGTCAATGAAGTGCTTGAACAAGCCATAAATATAATAGAAACTACTCCCTCCCTTTTGGATTATGAATACACAAAACCTCCGAAAGAGAAGTTTTATTCTTGGGTCTTTGCAAACGGACTAAGATAAATTCCAATTTAACAATAACAAAAATCACCCGAGAAGATAGCTTCTTGGGTGATTCTGTTATTGACATTTTATCAGAAGAATGTTCTTTCCTCGATGTAAGCCTTGACCTCGGAGATCGGGATTCTTACCTGCTCCATGGTGTCGCGCTCACGAACTGTTACGCAGTTGTCCTTTTCAACAGTATCGAAGTCGATCGTTACACAGAAGGGTGTGCCGATCTCGTCCTGTCTGCGGTAGCGCTTACCGATAGCACCTGCCTCGTCGAAATCAACGGGGAAGTACTTAGCAAGCTCCTCGTAAAGCTCGGTAGCCTTTTCGCTGAGCTTCTTGGACAGAGGCAGGATAGCAGCCTTAACAGGTGCAAGTGCGGGGTGCAGGTGCATTACTGTTCTGGTCGTGCCGTCCTCGAGAGCCTCCTCGTCATACGCATCGCAAACGATAGCAAGGAACAGACGCTCTACGCCGAGCGAGGGCTCGATAACGTAGGGAATGTACTTCTCGTTTGTCTCGGGATCAAAGTATTCAAGGCTCTTGCCGCTTGTATTCTGGTGCTGTGTAAGGTCGTAGTCAGTTCTGTCTGCGATGCCCCAGAGCTCGCCCCAGCCGAACGGATACAGGAACTCAAAGTCTGTTGTTGCCTTGGAGTAGAAGCAAAGCTCCTCGGGAGAATGATCACGCAGGCGGAGATTCTCCTCCTTAAGACCGAGGTCGATAAGGAAGTTCTTGCAGTATGTTCTCCAGTAGTCGAACCACTCAAGGTCTGTGCCGGGCTTGCAGAAGAACTCAAGCTCCATCTGCTCAAACTCGCGCACGCGGAAGATGAACTGACCGGGTGTGATCTCGTTACGGAAGCTCTTACCTACCTGTGCTACGCCGAAAGGAACCTTTTTACGGCTTGTTCTCTGGGTATTTGCAAAGTTTACGAAGATACCCTGAGCAGTCTCGGGACGGAGATAGATCTCGTTCTTGCTGTCCTCTGTAACGCCCTGGAAGGTCTTGAACATCAGGTTGAACTGACGGATATCTGTGAAGTTCTTGCTTCCGCAGTTGGGGCAGCAGATCTCCTTTTCCTTGATATAAGCCATCATCTGTGCGTTGTCCCAGCCGTTTGCGTCTGTCTCGCCGAAGTCCTCGATGAGCTTATCTGCACGGTGACGTGTCTTGCAGTCCTTGCAGTCCATCAGAGGATCGGAGAAGCCGCCAACGTGACCCGAAGCCACCCATGTCTGGGGGTTCATCAGAATAGCGGAGTCAAGACCAACGTTATACTTGCTCTCCTGAATGAACTTCTTTTTCCACGCGTTCTTGATGTTGTCCTTCAGGACAGCACCGAGAGGGCCGTAGTCCCAAGTGTTTGCAAGACCGCCGTATATCTCACTGCCGGGATATACAAAGCCTCTGCCCTTGCAAAGGGCAACGATCTTTTCAAGTGTCTTTTCTGTGTTTATCATTGTTTTTATTTCCTTTCATTGTCCCTCGTGGCATGAGGGAACATTATTAACAAAATAGTGAAATTACGCCGGGAGCTTCAGCTCGACCTCATCGCTCACAGCAATAACGAACTCCATCCACTCGGAAAGGAGTGTTGATCTTTCGCTTGCTTCCCGCATTTTAACACCCGCCTGAGAAAACTCTGTCTTGCTTGCGGCATTAAGCACCGTATCCAATGCGTCAAACCATGGCAAAATAGAATCAACGCCATCACATAGCTTGTCATGATATCCGCTATATTCCTGAGGAGGGACCAGCGTTTTTATTTTCAGGAGCATGTTTTCCGTATTCTGTGATATTGCCTGAAGCTCTTCCCTGTCAAACGGAGTTCCGTTTATCTCATACTCATACAGCGGCTGCGCGATATCCAACGCCGCTGCTGTATATGCAGTAATGCTGTTTTGTACCGCGTCGAAATATTCCTGCTTAGTAAGCGGTGTGCCGCCTGCACAGCCGCCAACCAACAGTATCAGCAAAAACGAGATTGCCCACAAAGCTTTTTTCATAAACTTCCTTTTGAAAATTACTATTGAACGATTCCTGCCGCAGCTTCTATCGCCGCACTATAAGCGTCAACAAAGAGGTTGGTTTCAGCTTCGGAGTATTCCGTAAAGAATGCCTGTAGATCTTCCATCTCCTGTGCACTCATATCTAACTCGCCCAAGTCGTACTTAGCCGCTTGTATCACACCATCAAAAAACTTTATTTCGTACTCCGCACCTTCGATCACCTGCTCATGATAAGAAGCAAGCGATTCGGGTGGCTCGATAGCAATAATAGCCTCAAGCGTAGAAATGCACTTTTCTGCTGCTGCAAAAAAAGCATCGGCATCCAGTTCCTGCACTTCTACAGCATAATTAGCATTATTATTAGCATTAAAAAATGCTTCCTGATCAGTGAGGAGCTGATTGTATTTGTGATACAGATCATCAGCGTACAATTCGCGGAAAAAGGGATCGTCCTGAGCAACCTCGACAGCAGATGAAGCCGTAGTTGCAGATGTCGTTGCCGAGGATGCTCCGCTATCCCCGCAGCCTGTGAGCATTAGCATGGCAGCAATTGCTGCCGTAAAAGTTCGGTATTTCATAGCGTTTTCACCTTTACGACTTAAAGCGTATCAACCATTCAGCTTAACGATCCAGCCCATCTCATCAGCAAGCTTGCCGTACTGCATACCTGTCATGGTGTCGTACAGCTTCTGGCTGATCTCGCCTATCTTGTTGCCGTTGATCTCCATTACCTTGTCGCCCCACTTGAGATGACCTACGGGAGAGATAACTGCCGCTGTACCTGTACCGAATACCTCCTGAAGCTTGCCTGCATCGTAAGCGTCGCTGATCTCCTGAATAGAGATTCTGCGCTCGGATACCTTCATGCCCCACTTCTTGCAAAGCTCAAGAACAGACTTTCTTGTGATACCGGGGAGGATAGAGCCCTGAAGCTCGGGAGTTACCAGCTCGCCGTCGATAACGAACATGATGTTCATTGCGCCAACCTCCTCGATGTACTTGCGCTCAACACCGTCAAGCCACAGTACCTGAGAGTAGTTCTGCTTGTGAGCCTCGTCCTGACCTGCAAGAGAAGCAGCGTAGTTACCACCTGTCTTGGTGTAGCCCATACCGCCCTTTACAGCACGAACATAGTTTGTTTCAACATAGATGTCAACAGGATTAAGACCTGTGCTGTAATATGCGCCGGAGGGAGAGAGGATTATCATAAACAGATACTTGTCGCCGGGACGAACACCGAGGAACGGGTCAACTGCGATGATAAAGGGACGGATATAAAGAGATGCACCATCATTGTGGGGAACCCAGTCCTTATCAACCTCAACAAGAGCGTGCAGTGCCTGCAGAGCGTCCTCAACAGGAAGCTCGGGGATAACAAGTCTTTCAGCAGACTGATTGAGGCGCTTGAAGTTCTCCTCGGGACGGAAGAACTGGATCTCACCATCGGGAGTTCTGTAAGCCTTCATGCCCTCGAAGATCTCCTGACCATAGTGGAACACCATAGCTGCGGGAGAAAGAGAAATGTCACCGTAAGGAACGATTCTCGCGTCATGCCAGCCCATGCCTGTGTCGTACTCCATTATAAACATATGGTCGGTAAACACCTTTCCAAAGCCGAGTGCGGACTCGTCTGTGGGCTTTGCCTTGGGAGCGGTTGTCTTTGTAATGCTGATATTCATAATTGTTTCCTTTCCTGTCCGTTTTACGGACACTTATAATAATACATTATGATTATACCACTATTCTTCTAAAAAGTAAAGCAGAATTTGCAATTTTACGCGGAAAATCATGCAAAAAGAGCTCCCGAAGGAGCTCTTTTTTAATTGAATGCTATGGAATTGATCATAGCATATGCCTGCTCAACAGACTCTGAGCGTATGATCACATTGTACGGTGCATTGAGATCGTCTGTGCTGTACAGATCGGCTGTAACCCAGTAATACTCACTTGTATCAGTAGGATAAGAAACAGAAACAAAGCCGCATTTATCATCGGTCTCGTAGATGTATAGCTCTTCGCCCCACACAGGAATAGATTCCTTCAATATGCCCGTAATTCCAAAGGCGATATTCTGACCAATATCCCAGAAGCTGCGGTCATCATCGGAAAGCAGATGCATGCACTTGTATGTGTTGTAAGCGGAGTCGGGGAGCCCGTTCCCAAGCGCATTGAACCATTCCGTGAGATACTTTGTGATAAGCTCATATTCTTCGTCCGATACATCGTAGCTGTCACGGTAAAAAAGGCTCATACCCTCCAGATCTGTTGCCGTGGTATTCACCGTTACACCCAGCTTAATGTTGTTTTTGTCACGATACATTGCGATATCCTGTACATTTGTGTCATCCGGCACATAGCCTGCAGGGATACCAATGGATATATCTCCCGCTTCAGTCATAACAAGGCTGTCATCGGTCACATCGTATTCAGTAAAATACTCCGCGCCCTCGCCTACCTCGGGCAGAAGCTCGCATATAAGGTTGTTGAACTCTATCCTCGGCTTTATCACCCAGAAGAAAACTACCGCAAGAAGCACCGTCACTGCCACAGCGATTATCACAATGATCTTTCTGCGCTGCTTCTTTTTGTGATTTTTAATCACCGTGCCCGTCTGCTCTGCGATCCTGTTTTCAAGCTCTGTATCTCCAAGAAGCTTTATCGTTTCTCTGCATCTTTCACATTCAGCAAGATGCTGCTCCACCGCCGCGCGGCTGTCCTCGCTGCAAATACCGTCATGGTACAGCGCCAGCAGATCCTGAATCATATCACAGCTATATTTACTCATATCCCCTCATCCTTTCCTGAAGCTTAAGTCTTGCTCTGTGGTAAGTCACTCGCGCCCACGATTCGGTCTTGCCGAATATCCTAGCAATATCCGCAAATGACAATTCGCCGAATACACGAAGCTGAAACACCTCTTTGTAAGGCTCCTCCATAGTGTGCAGTGTGCGGTGTATCTGAAGCAGAGTATCCTTGTCCTCCAGCTTTTCCGTAAAGCTGCTCTCTGCCTCGATATCGTCCTCAAGGGGAGCGATCCTGCCCTGCCTGCGAAGCTCATCCATGCAGGCATTCTTCGCAATAGCACAGAGCCATGTGCGCTCCGCCGAGCGACCCTCAAACTGCTTTTTGCTGTTCATTGCGCGGAAAAACACGTCCTGCGTTATCTCCTCTGCCTGCGCTTTGTCCTTCATTATAGTCATCGCGTAGGAGAAAACGTCCATGTAGTACGTTCTGTACAGTTTTTCATGATCCACTGAGCTTCACCTCTTTTCTGCCGCTTTCATAGATTAGACGAGGGAAAATGCGATTTGTTACAAAATTTTTTAAAAATTTTTATGAATTTATTTTAGCACATTATATAACGGTTTGCAAGAAAAAATAAAGCGCGGAGAAAACTCCGCGCTCTTTATTAAAATTAACCTCTGAAGTAGTCAACGCCACCCTTGAACAGGAGCTGTTCCTTGTTGCCGTCAACGTTCTTGCAGCAGTTGGGTGTAAGGCGCTCTGTATGACCCATCTTACCCAGCACACGACCGTCGGGAGAGATGATACCCTCGATAGCGTACATAGAGCTGTTGGGGTTATAAGCAACATCCATTGTGGGGTTGCCCTTGAGGTCTACATACTGAGTTGCAACCTGACCGTTTGCGATAAGCTCCTTGATAACAGCCTCGGGAGCAACGAAGCGGCCCTCACCGTGCGAGATCGGGATATTATGCAGATCGCCAACCTTTGTGTGCATGAGCCACGGCGACTTGTTTGTGCATATTCTTGTCATAGTCAGCTGCGACTGGTGACGTCCGATGGAGTTGTATGTCAGTGTGGGGCTCTCCTCTGTCAGGGGCACGATCTTTCCGAAAGGCACCAGACCAAGCTTGATAAGCGCCTGGAAACCATTACAGATACCGATCATCAGACCATCGCGTGTGTAGAGCATCTCCTCTACCGCTTCCTTGATCATGGGGTTGCGGAAGAATGCGTTGATGAACTTTGCAGAACCCTCGGGCTCGTCACCGCCGCTGAAACCGCCGGGGATAGCAACCATCTGGGACTGCTTGATGAGCTTTGTGAACTCTGCAACGCTCTCCTCCATATCCTTTGCGGAGAGGTTTCTGATAACGAATATCTCGCTGTCACCGCCGTAACGGTTGAATGCGTTAGCCATATCGTATTCACAGTTTGTACCGGGGAATACGGGGATAAGCACCTTGGGCTTTGCGATCTTGGGGCAGGTATGGGTCTCAATAAGCTCGCAGCCCTTGTCGTATGCAATGACCTCGGGAGCGGGCATCTCGGGAAGCTGTGCCTTGAAGATAGGCTCAAGAACGTCGTTCCACTTCTTTTCAAGGGAAGCGATGTCAAGCTTCACGCTGCCGCAGGTGATCTCGTACTCGGGAGTAGTTTCACCGATAGTACGGATACCGTCGATATCGCCGTCCATTTCAAGAACGAATGCGCCGTATACGGGTGTGAACAGCTCGTCATCTGTCAGATCAACAAGCTTTGCGCCGACATGGTTGCCGAGAGTCATCTTGAATACGCCCTCTGCAAGACCGCCGTTTGCAACAGACCATGCGGACATGATCTTCTTTTCCTTGATGAGCTTTGTGATCTTTCTGAATACAGCCTTTACACTGTCGAAGTTAGGCAGACCGTTCTCGTCATATTCGGGAGCGATGTAACCGATCTTGCTGTAGGGGCACTTGAACTCAGCGGAGATGATGTCCTCTGCCTTGCCTGTGGAAACTGCGAAGGAAACCAGTGTGGGAGGTACATCAATATCCTCGAATGTACCACTCATAGAGTCCTTGCCGCCGATAGCGCCGCAGCCCATTTCAAGCTGTGCCTTGTATGCACCGAGCAGTGCGGAGAAGGGCTTGCCCCAACGCTCAGCCTTGCCCTGTGTTCTCTCAAAGTATTCCTGGAAGGTCAGCCAGCACTTCTCGCTGTCGCCGCCTGCAGCAACTATCTTTGCGATACTCTCAACTACCGCACATACAGCACCGTGATAGGGCGACTGTGTGGAGATAGCAGGATTGAAGCCCCAGCCCATGATAGAAGCTGTGCTTGTTGTGGCGTTGATCATCGGGATCTTTGCAGCCATAGCCTGTACAGGTGTCTGCTGAGTTCTTCCCGAGAAAGGCATAAGAACAGTTGCGCCGCCGATAGTGGAGTCAAAGCGCTGTACAAGACCTCTCTGAGAGCATACGTTGAGGTCTGTTACAAGGCTTTCCCAATCCTTTGCGGTGTTTGTTCTGCCTGTGGAGTAGGATACATTTACTGCGGGCACAGCAACAGTTGTGTGCTTTTCCGCACCGTTGGAGTTAAGGAATTCTCTGCTGATATCGCAGATCGTCTTGCCGTTCCAGTTCATGCGGAGTCTTGCCTCTGCCTTAACTACAGCGACAGGAGTAGACTCAAGGTTCTCCTGAGAAGCAAGTGCGCGGAACTTGTCAGCGTCCTCGGCAGCAACTACTACCGCCATTCTCTCCTGAGACTCGGAGATAGCGAGCTCTGTGCCGTCAAGGCCATCGTACTTCTTGGGAACAGCGTTCAGGTCGATCTCAAGACCGTCAGCAAGCTCACCGATAGCAACCGAAACACCGCCTGCGCCGAAGTCGTTGCAGCGCTTGATAAGGCGTGTTGCCTCGGGATTTCTGAACAGACGCTGAAGCTTTCTCTCCTCGGGAGCGTTACCCTTCTGTACCTCTGCACCGCAAGACTCAAGGGACTGAACGCTGTGGGACTTGGAGGAGCCTGTCGCACCGCCGCAGCCGTCACGGCCTGTACGTCCGCCGAGCAGGATGATAACATCGCCGGGCGCGGGACGCTCACGTCTTACATTCTCAATGGGAGCAGCACCGACAACAGCACCGATCTCCATTCTCTTAGCCATATATCCGGGGTGATAGATCTCAGCAACGTGACCTGTCGCAAGACCGATCTGGTTTCCGTAGCTGGAATAGCCTGCTGCAGCAGTTGTTGTGATCTTTCTGGGGGGCAGTTTGCCCTTGATGGTCTTCTCAACAGGAAGCAGCGGATCGGAAGCACCTGTTACACGCATTGCCTGATATACATAGGAGCGTCCCGAAAGCGGGTCACGGATAGCGCCGCCAAGACAGGTAGCCGCACCGCCGAAAGGCTCGATCTCTGTGGGGTGGTTGTGAGTTTCGTTCTTGAACATCAGCAGCCATTCCTGATCCTCGCCGTCAACGTCAACAGTGATCTTTACAGAACAAGCGTTGATCTCCTCGGACTCGTCAAGGTCGTTCAGCTTGCCCTCAGCCTTGAGCTTCTTTGCTGCAAGAGTTGCGATATCCATAAGGCAGATGGGCTTGTTTCCTCTGCCAAGCTCCTCGCGGTCCGCCTTGTACTCTGCGTATGTATCGGCAATGTACTTGGGAGCGATATCTGCGTTATCGATAATAGTACCGAATGTGGTGTGACGGCAGTGGTCAGACCAGTAGGTGTCTATCATGCGTATCTCGGTGATTGTGGGGTTTCTGTTCTCGCTCTTGAAATAATCCTGACAGAACTTGATATCGTCATTATCCATAGCAAGACCGTACTTTACGACAAAATCCGCAAGCTCTGCGTCTGTCTTGTCGATAAAGCCGTCAAGTGTTTCAACGCTTGTGGGGATATCATACTGTACCTCAAGTGTCTGATACTCCTCAAAGCCACACTCTCTGGACTCAACAGCATTGATAAGGTAGTGCTTGATCTTGTCAAACTCCTCATCTGTGATCTTGCCCTTTAAAATGTAGATCTTAGCATACTTTACAACGGGTCTGTCACCCTTGCACAGCATCTGGATACATTGAGCTGCGGAGTCTGCTCTCTGGTCGAACTGACCGGGCAGGAACTCTACTGCGAACATACGCTCGTCAGCCTTGAGCTCGGGAAGCTGCTCGAACACCTCGTCAACGGGAGGCTCGGAAAATACTGTCGGGATAGCCTTGTCAAAGTTCTCCTTGGGAAGCTTCTCTGCATCATAACGGTTGATGATGCGTACATCCTCTACCGACTTGATACCGAGCGCTACCGTAAGATCGGAAAGTGTAGCTTTTCCGTCTACCGCAAACTGCGGCTTTTTCTCTACATAGATACGATAAACTGCCATTGTTTTGTTTCCTCCTGATGTTCTTTTATAGAAATGGTTGTTCCATAAAAATCTTAGATCAATTCCGCTGTGCAGTATCCTGCCTCAGCACCTGTTATCCTCGCTCTTACAAGCGAGTGCCGCGCCATCTGCTCTCCGTATATTCTTATAGGGATATAACTCTCCGTAAATCCGTTTGAATATTCATCAGACTGCGGCTTTTCGATAAGGACCGTTACCTCCCTGCCGACCTGTTGCGAGAGATATCTCTGCTCCAGCTGCTTTGAAAGCTCGGTCATCTGCTTGGCGCGCTCCGACTTTATATGAGGCAGCACCTGGTCCGAACGCATTGCCGCAAGCGTGCCCTTCCTTATAGAATAAGGGAACACATGCACCTTAGCAAAGCCCGTCCTTTCGGCAAAAGCCATGCTTTCACGAAAATCCTCGTCCGTTTCACCCGCAAAGCCCACCATTATATCGGTAGTTATCGAGCAATCAGGGAATTTTTCGCGCAGCTTTCTGCACACTTCTTCATACAAAGCCGTGTCATAGCGGCGCTTCATAAGCTTCAGCACCTTGTCGCTGCCGCTTTGCAGGGAAAGATGAAAATGCGGGCAAAGCTTCTTCACTTCGAGGAATTTCGCGATCTCCGCGTCAGTCATCATTTCCGGCTCAAGCGAGCCAAGACGTATGCGCTCAACACCCTCTACATCTGCCGCCTTTACTGCATCTCCGAGCGTCGCACCAATGTCCTCGCCATAGCAGCTAAGGTTTATACCTGTCAGCACAACTTCTTTGTGCCCGCTTTCTGCGGCAAGCTGCGCCTGACGCGTTATCTCGCCAAGCGGCATGGAACGCACCCTGCCTCGTGCCGTCGGGATTATGCAATAAGTGCAGAACCTGTCACAGCCATCCTCTATCTTGATAAAAGCGCGTGTGCGGTCAAGATCCGCCCCTGCGCAGCACATATCAAATTCACGCGGCATAGGATCGATCGAAATACGCTTTTCGCCCGTTTCACGATATTCCTTCAACAGAAGCGGAATATCCGCTTTTGCAGCATTGCCTGTCACGATGTCAGCATCCGTAAGCCCCGCCTCATCGGGATACGCCTGCGGAAAGCAGCCGCAAAGCACAACGATGCTTTCGGGAGCGTCCTTTTTGCAGCGCGAGATCATCTGCCGCGCTTTTTTCACGCTCATGCCCGTAACAGCACAGGAATTTACGATATAAACATCCGCTGTCTGCGGTTCAGACTTTTCATAGCCTGCCGAAATCATACTATCTATAATAGCAGCACTTTCACAGGAGTTTACCTTACAACCAAGCGTCAACACCGAAAAAGTCATAAGATCTATCCCTCCCAACAAGCCAGAAGTAGCGTTTTAACCTATTTTATGCTGTTTAAACTAGACATTTTGCCCAAAAAGATTTTCGATATACATTTATTATACTTGATTATTCCGAATTTTGCAAGAAGCTATTGACTATTTTTTGCTTTGTTGCTATATTTATATTGAGGTTAGCAAAAATAACCGAAAAGATAGATAAAGACTTGTACACAAAGACAACAAAACAAAACAAATGAAAGGCGGCGATTACATGAAGGAACTCAAAATAATGCTCAATACAATCGAAGATGTCAAGGAATTTGTAAACATCACCAACCGTTACGAGTTTGACTGCGACCTTATCTCCGGAAGATATGCGGTCGATGCCAAGTCCATAATGGGTATCTTCAGCCTTGACCTCGGAAAAGCCCTGAACATGGTCATCAGAGGCGAGGGTGCTAAAGCCGACGCGCTTTACGAGGAGATCGCAAAGTTTATCGAAGCGTAACTCATAAAGCGACAAAATTCCCGTTGACAACAATTGCAGGATATGATATGATACAAAAGACCTGCACGAATAAGAAAGGAAGTAAATAATTATGACAACAACAAAGATCTGCATCAACACAATCAATGACGTAAAGAACTTCGTAAACATCGTAACAAAGTGCGACTATGACGTAGACATCGTTTCCGGCAGATACGCTATCGATGCAAAGTCCATCATGGGTATCTTCAGCCTCGACCTCTCCAAGGAGCTGACACTGAACATCCACAGCGATGACTGCGGTGCTTTTCTCGACGAGATCAAGAGCTATATCGTAAAGTAATTTTTGCTAACACTCCACGGACTGCTCATGCAGTCCGTTTTTCTTTTCTCTTGTTATTATAATAGTATATAAAAATCCCCCTCGGCTGAGGGGGTATTTTTATATCTTTGATTTTGCCAGAAATGCACGGACCTTGTTCACGATAAGCTTATCGTTGTCGTAGGCAAGATGCGAAGCCGCCTGCCCTATCTCCACCCAGCGTATTTCGGAGATCTCCTCCTCCTGCCGCCTGCAGTCGAAGCTTGTAGCGCGAGCTACAAAATATACTACCTCCTTGCGGGTGTCGCGGCGCGGAGTAAACATGACCGTTTCGCGGAAAGAGGAATCATCGATCGAAATATCGATATTCGTTTCCTCTTTTATCTCGCGTATCGCAGTCTGGATCTCGCTCTCGCCTTCCTCCATGTGCCCTTTCGGGAATGACCAATAGCCGGATTTGATATGCTTTATCAGCAAAATTTCCGTGTTTCCGTAGTGTTTACGGTAAACGATAGCACCGCATGACTTTTCATAATTCATGCTGTTTTTCCTTTCATAATGATGTATTGATACTATTATAGCATACATTTGTGTATTTGTCACGCTTTTTTTGAATTATCGTTTTTATAGGCAAATTTCAACAATGCCCACAAGCGGTGCTCCGAGGTTTTTAGCTGTTTTGACGTTAAAAATCCGACCCTGATTTTTAGTAATTTTTACGAAAAGATTTCGGCTAAATGTCATTTTTTTACAAAATAAACCCTCAAATCAAAAAGGTTACAAAACGGTTACAAAAGTATTTTGTGCAATTACGCCAAAAACAAGGGTGTGTTTTCGTTTGACATTTACGAAAGAAAAGGTTATAATACGGAACGGAACAAAAACAAGGCGGTACTGTGCCATGGCACAGGAAGAATAGAAATACATGATCGCCGCCTGTGTAGAGTTTTTTGGGAGGAAACATGAAACCACAAATAGTAAATTCCAAGATGAATAAGCTCATCAAGCAGAGCAAGCTCATCAAGGCAGTGCTGTTCGTGACATCCATCATGATGGTTGCGATGCTCAGCGGTTCTCTTTATTTTCGTGACCGCGTGTACATCACTGACAACGGCGTAACAAAGGAGCTTATGACCTCCGAAACAAATGTTGACGCTATATTAGAATACGGCGAATATACAGTCGGCGAGCACGACCGCGTGACATACAGAGCCGTAGACGAAAACACCGCGTATGTTACTATCTACCGTGCATTTGACGTATATGTCAACGTAGACGGAAAACAGCTTACCGTTCCGATCATCGAGGGTACGGTAGCAGATGTTATTGAAAGATCCGGCATCAATCTTTATGACTTCGATCTTGTCGACTGCGAGCTTGATACTGTTGCTACCGAGGGTATGACGATAAATATCACCCGCGTGAACTACCAGCTCCGCGCAAGCACCTCCGAGATACCTTTTGAAACAGTTTATATCGACAACTCCAATATGGTCATCGGCGAGGAAAACATCGTAACTCAGGGCGAAAACGGTGTAAGAACTTACGTTGTAAAGGAAAAGTACATCGATGGCGTTCTCAGCGGCAAGGAAATGACCGAGGACAACATCGTAAAGGCGCCCGTGACAATGGTCATTGAGCGCGGTACAGCTCTTGCTGTTCCCTACGCAAAGATGGAAAATCCCGAAACACTGGAGCTTGTTGACGGACTTCCCGCAGAGTATACCAGAATAGTATCGGGCAAGGCTACCGCTTATACAGCAGGCTATAACGCACTGACAGCAAGCGGAAGAAAGGCTGAGATCGGCACTGTTGCAGTAAACCCTAACGTTATCCCTTACGGCAGCGAGCTTTACATCGTTGCTCAGGATGGCTCTCAGGTATACGGCTATGCTATCGCGGCCGATACAGGCCTCGGACTTATGGATGGTACGGTTGCAGTTGACCTTTACTTCGGTAACAAGTACGATCACTATTATGACAGCTGCCGCTGGGGCGCTGTTTTCTGCGATATCTACGTTCTCTCCGAGGGCGAGGGTTATTGATGACGCTTAAAACCTCTCACTATTTTGTGAGAGGTTTTTTGGTTTTTCTTGACATAAGTCGAATTTAGTGATATAATCGCATTATATCCTACAAAATCAATAAAAGGAGAACGATCATGAAAGCGTTGAAAGAAAACTTTAGTATCATACTTATCGGCATTGCTGAGCTCGTTGTAGGTATACTGCTTCTCATCGACCCAAGCAAATTTACTGAGGGCATAATTATAACACTCGGACTTGCGCTCAATGTGCTGGGCGTTCTTGCTATCATAAAATACTTCCGCAGCAAGCCCGAAGAAGCCGCTCTCGGTCAGCAGCTTTTCAAGGGTCTGATGTTTATTTCTGTCGGACTTTTCTGCGTTCTCAATTTTTCCTGGTTCACAAAATACAGCGAGATAATGTCACTTATGTACGGCGCAGCACTCTTCCTCATCGGTCTTTCAAAGATCCAGTGGGCATCTGATGTTATAAGACTTAAGAAGGGCAACTGCCTATACCCTGCACTCGGTGCAGCACTGTCCATTATCCTCGGAATCATCATAATTGCAAATCCGTTCGGCGAGGGACTTTCGACCTTCACCGCAATCGCTCTCATCGCAGGCGGCGCATACGACTTCTTCGCGCTGATCTATAGCTCGATACTTAGCAAAAGAGCAGCCGCAGCCAAAGAGTCGCTTCCCGAGAAAGCGGGCGAATCCGACACTTCGGAGGACGAGGAATAAAACCGCATATCTGACCGTCGGTGTCCCCGACGGTCTTTTCGTTGGTAGATTTTTGTTGACAAAACCAATAATATATGCTAGAATATTTCTGGGGACGGCACCCATAACAAAAAACAGCACAACAGAATAGTTTCGCAATGAGGGGAGGACACCCATGACAAAAAACGAGGCACAGGCGAAACAAATAGTCCGCGTATATTCGGCGGACGGAGAAGAGATAGGCTCTACTTACCCCAAACGGGCGGCAGGGCTTGTCAAAAAGGGTCGGGCGCATTTTGTGAACGACTGTGATATTCGTCTGAATGTGTCCGACGTAACGACATTTACGGAGGAAAACACCATGATGGATAATAATACAAATACCAATAATTCTGCAAACACTGAGCCTGTAAATAAGCTGTATTTCGACGCAAGAGAGTGGATATTCAACAAGGAATGCAAAAACAACGTTGGTAGCCGCTCATTCATGCAGGGCCCCGACGGCGTCATAAACGAGGCGTTTATGATAGGAAACTGGGGCTGGGACTGGACCGAGATAATATCAAGGATAATGCTGCTGCCGAAAAACACGCTCAACACCTTTACATTCTGGCTCAACGGCGGCGAGAATGACAATAATAACGAGATTTGCCGCTTCGAGATCGTGTTCAACAATGATTACGAAAACCGCTACACCTATAATCTCAACCGCAACTTCATAAAGCCGCTGAAAAAGGTAAACGGCTGGGAGCTTTACGAGATCCCGTTCCGCACAGGCGATAACGTGTACACTCAGTTCAAGTTCATTGCGCAGAGAGCCTACATGACGGTGCTCAACGCAAAGGACGC